>JAUXUR010000069.1 GCA_030680745.1 Alphaproteobacteria bacterium | reverse complement strand
ATAAATCGATGTAATTATGTTAATTTTTTGCTAGCATTTGTTATAGATTTAATTGGTTAAAAGTGTCGTGTACTATGATATGCAAATTGCTGATGAAAAAACGCTGAATTACACACAAGGTTTAGAACATGTAAAAACTCTTAAAAGAGATTACAAATCTATCAAAATTGTTTTTCACGAAATAATTGAGGAAGGAAATAAAGTTGCAACAAGACATACTGGTCATGTAATAAAAGGCGATGATTCTGAAGTAGAAGTAGATGTAATGGCTATTTTTGAAATTAAAGACGGAAAAATTATCGGTTGTCGTGAATTAACGCGCCTTGTAAAAGGTAGCAAGGCTGATGAAGATATTGGTTCCCGGCATTAATTTATTCTAAAAAGACCCTTCTTCTTATCGAAGAAAGGCCCTTCAACTTTAAAATAACCCGCCCAAATTTCTTCGAGCGCAATTATCTAGATTATGAGGCAAAGTCTAGAAAAGTCGAGAACCGGCACGGCGTGTACTTGAGTACATGAGTACCGGAAGACGCAGACTTGACGACGAATTTGCCCATAATATGGATAATTAATCGTCAGCTTTGTCTTTGCTCGCTTCTTTTGCCTTACTTAATGCTGCACCAAGGATATCTCCAAGACTTGCACCACTATCAGCAGAACCGAATTCAGCCATTGCTTGCTTTTCTTCTTCCAATTCACGCGCTTTAATAGAAAGTGTTAATTTGCGTGTGGAACGTTCGATTGACATGATTTTTGCGTCAACTTTTTCGCCAATCGCAAAACGATCAGGACGTTGTTCACTTCTATCACGTGCTAAATCTTGCTTCTTAATGAAACCAACAAGACCATCAGCGCTTGTTATTTCAAGGCCAGCATCAATAACACCTGTGATTGTACATGTAATCACATCACCCTTTTTAATGTTCTGAACACTCGATTCAAAAGGATCATCGGTTAATTGCTTAACACCAAGGCTGATACGTTCTTTTTCAACATCAACATCAAGCACTTTGACTGTGATTGTGTCGCCCTTCTTGTAATCAACAACAGCTTGCTCGCCGGTTTTTTCCCAAGAAAGATCAGTTAAATGAATCATACCGTCGATATCGCCTGGTAAACCAATAAACAAACCAAATTCGGTAATGTTCTTGATTTCACCAGAAAGAACGGTGCCAGCTGGATGATTCGTTGCAAATGCAGACCATGGATTTTCGTAACATTGTTTAATACCAAGGCTGATACGACGTTTTTGGGATTCAATATCCAAAACCATGACTTCAACTTCTTGGCTTGTCGCAACGATTTTGCCTGGATGAACGTTTTTCTTGACCCAGCTCATTTCTGAAACGTGTGCAAGACCTTCAACGCCTGGCTCAAGTTCAATAAACGCACCATAATCAGTAATATTAGTGACACGACCTGTCAATTTTTTACCGATAGGATATTTTTCTTCAACATTTGCCCAAGGATCAACTTCAAGCTGTTTCATACCTAAAGAAATACGACCTGATTCTGAATTGAAGCGAATAACTTGAACGTCAACACTTGCACCAAGAACCAATACTTCAGAAGGATGATTAATACGACGCCATGAAATATCAGTCACATGGAGAAGACCATCAACGCCACCTAAATCAATAAACGCACCATAATCAGTGATGTTTTTGACAACGCCTTTAAGGACTTGACCTTCAGAAAGGTTCGAAATAAGTTCTGACTTCGCTTCGGCACGCGATTCTTCAAGAACGGAACGACGCGATACAACGATATTGCCACGTTTACGATCCATTTTAAGGATAATAAAGGGTTGTGGATTGCCCATTAATGGACCTAAATCGCGGATCGGACGAATATCGACTTGGCTTGTTGGCAAGAACGCAACAGCACCTGATAAATCAACCGTAAATCCACCTTTAACTTTACCGAAAATAACACCAGTCACTTTTTCAGTCGCTGTAAATGCTTTTTCGAGAACTTCCCATGCTTCTTCGCGACGTGCTTTTTCACGACTTAAAACGATTTCACCGTCAGAACCTTCAAGGCGCTCAAGGTAAACATCGACATCGCTACCAATGGTCACATCATCTTTATGTTCAGAACTTGAAAATTCACGTAAGGCAATTTTGCCTTCTGATTTAAGTCTGACATCAACGATGACAAATTCTTTTTCGATCGCAACGATACGTCCTTTTAAAACAGAACCTTCAGTAACAGATTGTTTTGAAAAGGATTCATTCAAAAGATCAGCAAAGCTTTCTTTTTTGAATTCAGGGGCTAGAGTTGATTTATTGTCGGTCATTAAAATTATACCTGGTTAAAGTGATTGTTATGATTTAAACGGCTTCTCTCATCTCATCATGGATCAAATATTCTCTTTTACGGGTAATAAAAGAAAAAATCTTTTCTAGAGCAAGATCAATGCTTAAATCGGTTGTATCAATGTAAAGTGCGTCAGAAGCTGGCATAAGCGGCGCAACAATGCGTTGCATATCGCGTTCATCCCGTGCCTTCAAGTCACGCAAAATCTCACTATATATACTCTTTTGTTCGCCTTGAATCAACTGATTATGTCGCCTCAAAGCCCGCGTTTCTACATGAGCTGTGACAAATATTTTACAATCAGCTTCAGGAAAGATAATTGTACCAATATCACGACCATCTAAAACGGCACCTTTATAAGGATAAGGTGGATTATTGCCAAAATCACGCTCATATTGAATCAAAATATCTCGAACTTCAGGAATACAAGCAAGAAGCGATGCTATATTGCCTACTTCTTCTGATCTAAGTTGTGGATCGCCAAGCGAATAATTTGCGATTTTTTTAGCAATTTGAATGATTGCTGAACGATCTTCAGGATTAATCTGTTTACAGATCACCTGATATGCAATTGCACGAAAAAGAAGCCCTGTATCCAGATAAGCAAAACCTAGACGCTCGGCAATCCGAGATCCAATAATACCTTTACCTGAAGCAGAAGGCCCGTCTAACGCAATAATCATTCAATGCTATCCCAAATTTTTAAAAAAGAATGTTACTTTAAGTCATTATAACATATAGACTGTCTGATTGACCAGAAAATTCAATAAATATAATTTTAACTTTACGGAAAACAACTTATCTTTTATTCTTTTATAGAAACAAAAAATAAAACCATATAGGAAGGAACCTTGAAATGAAAAAATATTTTAAATTGATACCAAAAGCATTTTTTTTAACTTCAATACTTTACACAAGCCAAGCTTTATCAAACCCTGCTCCTTCAACGGATGCAACCTCACAAGCTGCTGTTTCACCAAAAGCAAAACTCTTTGAATCTGCAAAAAATGCTTGTGAAAACGACTATAGAGACATACTTGGCTTTGAAGTAAAAAAACGCCATGCACTTGGTTCTGATCACAACGCGGTTTATGATCAATTCAAGAAAGAAAGTCAGGACCTTGCTGCAAAAAAAAATAAAACTCAAAAAATTGCAGAAAGTAGTGCAAAAACAAATGCAGCAAGCTTTGATAGCGATTTAAATAATTATCGCGCTACCTGCAGCGATATATCACTTTTAAAAAAACGAATTGTTGAAGCCGGTCTAAGACTCAAGTAAAAAATTGTAACATATTAACGCTATAAACACTTTAGTCCATAGACTTTAGATTCATACAAAGAGCAATAAGCGAAGTATGTCCTTTATACTTGCGCGAATAACTCAGATCTATCAATCAAAGTCTGTCGATTATAGTGTTTTTATGCACCAAGAAAGAATTGACATTCTTCAATGGATTTGCTTAATATACACCGTTAAATGTACAAAAATACAGTAAAATGAAGAGGACTAAAAGTGGCTAAAGTTGAATGGGGTATTAAACGTTTTTGTCAGAAATGTCATGCCAAATATTATGACATGCAAAGGAACCCTATCACTTGTCCCAAATGTGGTACTGTTTTCCAGCTTGAAATTCTAAAATCACGTGATGATGCCAAGGTTGATTTTGATGTTGAAGAATTAGCAATCATTCCCGATATTGATCCAACTGAGTTAGAAGATTTCGAACCCGAAGATATCGAAGAAGCAGTTGATATCAAAGACATTGATAAAGAAGAAAAACACAGTTAAGTATTTTTAATACTCAAAAAAAAACGCTCGACTCGAATCGTTATCCTGGATCAAGATAAAAAAAGTAAAGCTTTACATCTTGATCCAAGACCCAAATATTATTCATAACCAAATTTCACGTCATAATTTAAATATCAATTCATGCAAATTTCATCATATATAATTCTTAAGTCCATATGAATTGATTGTTTAGTCTATTCTATACCACACATTTACATATCAAATATGTATTTCATGCCGTCTTGAAACTTTTTCTTTACACCCTCATTGCGCACAAGCACTACAATCTGATTCTTTAAATCTATTACATATAAAAAACATATCCCGTTTTCTGAAATGTAGTGCAACACCTTAGAAATTGTATGTTGAAAAATACAGACACAAAAAGAGATTGCTATGAAATCACACAAACAATTGAGTTAGAAGAAAGAGTAAAAATAGCACAATTTTTTATTGACTATTTTTTTTAATCTTAACCATTTCTTAAACATTTTATCGATACACTAATAATAGATAAATAATTAATGCGTGGAGGAAGAAATGAAAAAAATATTAGTTACGTTTTCGGCGATGGCTATGATTTTCATGTGGGGAAAATCTGAAGCAGCAGTTGTCGACAAAGCAATGCACAAAGGCGAGATGCATAAAGCATTAGAAGGCGCACAAAAAATAAAAGAACACCCAAAAGCCACTAAAGAAATGCGTGATCATGCTATGGGCGTAAAAGGTGAAGCAAAAGAACGTTTAGATGTGCACGCAAAAAGAACGGGTGACATGATGTCAACCAAACGTAATGAATATTACAAAGGTAAAGTGAAGAAAGTGAAAAAAAGTAAAAAAATGATGGCTAAAAAAGAAATGCCTAAAAAAAATATGGTTAAAAAAGTGAAGAAATAGATAAACAATTAACGTGTGGAGGAAGAAATGAAAAAAGTAATATTTGCGTTTTCAGCAATGGCTATGATTTTCATGTGGGGAAAATCAGAAGCAGCAGACGCTGTTGGGGTAGGTTCATCAGTTGAGGCTGTAAAACCAATGGTACAAAAACCAATGGTAAAGAAACCGATGGCAAAGAAGCCAGCTAAGATGAAAAAAGATGGGGATGCAACTTTATTTAGTATGAAATCTGTAACAGATAAAGTAAAAAGTGGTGCGAAAAAAGTAAAAAAAGTTGCTAAAAAAACTACAGTTTCTGCTATGAAACTTGCACAACAACATGGACCAAAAGCTGTTGAGCTTGTTAAAAAACATGGACCAAAAGCTATGGATTTAGTTAAAAAACACGGTCCTGATGCAATAGCCTGGATGCACGAACATGGGCATGCAACTGTTAAAAATTTGATTGATCGTCATGGCGATCGTCTTGTTGGTTTGGCTATGGATCATGGTCCAAAAGTGATGGACGCTGTTAAAAAATATGGTCCAACAGCACTTGATCTTATAGGTAAAGGTGGAAAAGTGGCACTTGATATGATGATGGCTAAATAACTCTATAACTCTCTAATAAACAGCAAAAAGGGTGCATGAAAATGCGCCTTTTTTGTTGTAGAATTATAGATTATTATGCATCTGTTTTAGGCACAGGCATCGCCATAAAATCAATACCTTCTTCTTTTAAAGATTTCATTTCGTCTTTGGTTGTTTCACCGTAAATACCGCGTTCTGCTTTTTTCTCGCCATAATGGATTTTACGTGCTTCTTCAGCAAAATTTTTGCCTACATAATCGCAATTTTTAGCAACTTCTTTTTGAAGCTCACCCGCAATTTTTCGTAATTGTTCAAGATTTTTGTTGTTTGTGTTTAAAACAGCTTTTGATTGTTCAGTTTTAGGATCAGCTTTGGTTTTTGCTGCAGCATCTTTCGTGTTGTTTTTTAAAATGCGAATTGGCGCAAAAACCATATCAATATCGAAAGATCCACAAAAGGGGCACTCAATTTTTTGTGCTTTTTTTTGGTCTTGAAAAAAATCACTGTTTTTAAACCATGATTCAAATTGATGGTTATTGTTACATTTTAAATCGTAAATAATCATTTAATACTATGCCTAAATTATTTTTTGGTATTAGAAAAATAAGGAAGCAATATGAAAGTTGCTTATATTTTTCTTGATTCAATTATAAATCTAAAGCCATATAATCTCAATGTTTTTAATAGGATTAAAACACTATAGTCGATAGACATTGGAAGGATCATCGTCACACCTCACTTATGTATATAAGGATACATTTCGGTTGTTGTTCCTTGTCTACTTCTCAAGTCTATTGACTATATATTCATAGATAGAAGATTAATGCATGAAGATAAAGATAATTGCATTGCTCGGAATTTGAAAAATTAATCTTCTTCAAATTCTTTTGCAATGCATACGTATTTTGTCTAACTTAGTACATATTGATCAATTCTAGATAAGCAGCAATCATCAAAATATGCAGTTTAAAGGAATCACTATTTATAAATTGTGCTAATGCGAATATAGGGTTAATTGAAACTTTTTGGATAATTTCCTCATGTGAAGAAAAAGAAACGCGATTTCCAAAAATTTTTTCTAAGTCAATTTTACCTAAATCATCTTCTTCGCAATTTATTTGAATATTTGTATTTTTTAATTTAAGTATAGAAAGAGAGTCTCTTAAATTTCTTAATGATGAAGGTAGGCAAAGAAGATTTTTGTTTTTACTGAGATCAAGAATTTTTAATTTTGTTAACTTGCCTATTGTATGAGGTAATGTTTCAATTTGGTTATTGGAGATAAAAAGTTTTTTTAATTCACTTAATTCCTCTATTGTATTCGGTAAAGTTTTTAGCTGATTGTCAGAGAGATCAAGCTCTTCTATTTCGCTTAGTTCTTTTATTTCATCGGGCAAGTTTTCAATCTGGTTGCTTGAAAGATTAAGATCTTGTAGTTTTGTTAATTTTTTTAGTACATCAGGCGTGATTTTAATTTGGTTGCCAGAGAGATTAAGTTTTTTTAATTGACATAATCCGCCTGTTATATGCGGTAAGAATTCAATTTTGTTGTTAGAGAGATCAAGTTCTACTAAGTCATTAAATCCTTCTGTTATGTCAGGCAGGGTTGAAATTTTGTTGTCATAGAGTTCAAGTATTTGTAACTGTGAGTTTCTAAGTGTATCGGGAAATATGTTGATATTATTGCTAAAGGCATAAAGTGCATATAATTGATTTAATTTTGAAATTGTTTCAGGTAATGTTTCGATCTTGTTTCCATAGATTTGAAGTGTTTCTAATTTTGTTAAATCCCCTATTGTGTTTGGTAAATTTGAAATCTCATTTTCAGAGATATTAAGTACTTTTAATTTTTTTAATTCGCCGATTGTGTTTGGTAAAGTTGAAATCTTGTTTTCAGAAATATCCAGTTCTTCTAAATTTATTAATTTTCCTATTGCATCAGGTAGATTTTCAATGTTGCTCTCACTGAGATTTAATTTTCTGATCCAGATTAATGAAGAACAAAATTGTTCTATATTGTTTTTAATGTAGTTGGATTGATCTGTTGAGAGATTTATAATTTTACCAGAAAGTATTTTCTTTTTAAGAGATGTTTGTATTTCTTTAGTTGAGCTTTCTAAGAATGTATCTGTTAGATTTTCTTTTTCTGTATTTGTTAAAAATGCATTTGCTTGAAATGTAAATATATTGAATGCAAGTAATAGTAAAAATTTATTCATGACGGATCCTTTTTTATTAAATTTTTTACATTTCGATAAAGTTTTTTTATTATCGCTATGTTTTTTAAAAACAATTTTAAAATTATTTTTAACTGACAATATAGAAAAAAAATAAATTGTCAATATTTTAAACATGGTTCTGATGGCTGATTAATTCTAAAACAATTATAAATAATAATAGTACAGATAAGATGCAAAAAAAGGATTTGTACAATGAAAAAAATATTACTACAAGAACCAATGAAAAAGTTTGGATGTTGAGGGTCGTTCAACGAGGATAATTTTTTTAAGTTTTTTATCTTGACTATATATGAGGTAGGAACATCATGCAGATTATAAAGCTACAACAATTTTTAAAATCGGGGCCAATTTAAAGCAAACTGTCCCCGATCGTAAAAAATATAGTTTTTTAGTTGTATTATTTAGGTACACCACTTGTTGTTGGAGCAACTTTTTGATCTGGAACTGGTGTTGTTGTTTTGGATAACGGCGCTTTTTTGGGTGAAATTAATGGTTTTTTTGGCATGTCGGGACAATTGCAAGGTGCTTTAATGCACATGCATTTTGGTGCGATAGTAGCTTTCGGTGGATCTGCTGCAAAAGATGCCGTATTTATCATGCAAACAGAGCCTACCATTAATAATATCTTACTTAGTTTCTTCATGTTGACCTCCAAAAAATATGTTTCGTTATTATTATATTTTAGTATTTAAGTGTTAATATTATATTAAAAAAAGTATTTGATTGTAGGGGTTATTGAAATTTCAAGATAAAATTTTTGTTTGTGGATGTAAGGCTGGATCCCGCGAACAAGTCGCGGGACGTAGGAAGTTGCTGCAGTTTTTTGTAATAAAAAAAGGGTTAAGCGCCTTTTGCTTGCGTTTTTACTTCAAGCTTTTTAGGAATATCCAATTGAATATGAAGCTCTTTTAAGCGTTCAGGCGTAATGGTTGCTGGTGCTTGCATCATAAGATCCTGCACTTGTTGGTTCATCGGGAAGGATACAACCTCGCGCATATTAGGTTCGTCTGCAAGAAGCATGACCATGCGATCAACACCCGGGGCACAACCACCATGCGGCGGGGCGCCAAACTTGAAGGCGTTTAGCAATGATCCGAATTGTTGTTCGACGACTTCAGGGCCATATCCTGCAAGCTCAAAAGCTTTGTACATAATTTCTGGTTTATGGTTTCGAATGGCGCCACTGGCGAGTTCGATGCCATTACAAACGATATCATATTGGAAAGCTTTGATGCTGAGCGGATCTTTTGTTAGCAATGTTTCCATCCCGCCTTGTGGCATTGAAAAAGGGTTGTGGCTGAATTGAATAAGATTTGTTTTTTCATCCAATTCATACATCGGAAAATCAACAATCCAGCAAAATTTAAAGGCTGATTTATCAATAAGATCCAGATCTTCACCTAGTTTCTTACGGACAGCGCCTGCAAATTTTTCGGCGAAAGATTTTTTGCCGCATACAAAAAAGAGAGAATCACCTGGCTTAACGCCTGATTTTTCTTTTAATTTCTGAATACGATCTTCGGTTAAAAATTTGGCAATAGGGCCTTTAGCGCCTTCTTGATCGAATTGAATATAACCAAGGCCACCAGCGCCTTCAGATCTTGCCCAATCATTTAATTTATCAAAAAAGCTTCTGGGGTTCGATGCTGTATTGGGTGCAGGAATCGCACGCACGATTTGGCCAAGCGCTACATTTTTAGCGAATAATCCAAAGTCTGATCCATAAAATGCCTCAGTCACATCTGAAATGATTAAAGGATTGCGTAAATCAGGTTTATCGCTACCGTAAATAAGCATTGATTCATCATAAGGAATTTGCGGGAAGGGTGGTTTGGTAACTGCTTTTCCATTGGCGAATTCGTTATAAACACCTGATAAAACAGGCTCAATCGCATCAAAAACGTCTTGTTGTGTTACAAAAGACATTTCAAAATCAAGCTGATAGAACTCGCCTGGTGATCTGTCAGCACGTGCGTCTTCGTCCCTAAAGCATGGCGCTATTTGGAAATAACGATCAAAGCCTGACACCATAAATAATTGTTTAAACAATTGTGGTGCTTGGGGTAACGCATAAAAATGTCCAGGATGAACACGACTTGGTACCAAATAATCACGTGCGCCTTCAGGCGAACTGGCGGTTAGAATCGGTGTGTGAAATTCAGTAAAGCCTTGGGCGATCATATGTTTACGTAAGCTCTGGATAACGCCTGCGCGTAGCATAATGTTTTTGTGCATACGTTCGCGGCGTAAATCCAAATAACGATATTTTAAACGAATATCTTCAGGATAATCATCCTCGGTGTTGACGGGTAAGGGGAGTGGCTCTGCTTCAGATAAAATATGCGCATCACTCACTTTAAGTTCAATTTCGCCTGTAGGAATCTTGTTATTGATCGCATCAGTTAAACGCGCAACAACTTTACCTGTCACACAAATGACGGATTCTATTTTAACTTGGTCAAGCAATTTGAAGCAATCTGATGTTGCTTCTACAACGATCTGTGTGATGCCATAATGATCACGCAAATCGATAAAAAGGAGCTCTCCATGATCGCGTTTGCGATGTACCCAGCCCGAAAGGCGAACAATTTGATTTAAATTTTTTGTGTTTAATGCACCACAAGTGTTTGTTCTATAAGGATGCATAGATTTTTCTGCGATCACGTTAACGCCTCCAAAAACGTCTTAAGACTTGTCTTCTTTCAAAATGAACTGTAACATACTGTTTATGACATTGATTTCAACAACAGAAGAGCTGCTTCGACAATGCCAACCACTTTACGCGGTTGAGTATATCACAATTGATACTGAATTTATCCGGGAATCGACATTTTTTCCAGAACTTTGTCTCATTCAGATCGCAGGTCCCGAAAAAGCTTTTGTGATTGATGCATTATCGCCTACATTATTGTTGCAACCATTATTTGATTTATTGCAGGAACCAAAGGTTTTAAAGGTTTTTCATGCAGCGCGTCAAGATATTGAAATCATTTACCATTTAAGCGGTAAAATCCCTCAATCAATTTTTGATACACAGATTGCAGCCATGGTTTGTGGTTTTGGTGAATCTGTTAGTTATGAAACATTGGTGATGCAGCTTATTAATAGAAAGCTTGATAAATCACAGCGTTTTACAGATTGGCGCTTAAGGCCATTGACGGATAAGCAAATTGAATATGCTTTAGGTGATGTTGTATATTTACGCCAAGTTTATACAAAATTACAAAAAAAAATAGCGCGGAATGATAGGCTTGATTGGCTTAAAGAGGAAATGGATGCTTTATATGATAAAAAGCTGTATTTCCCACATCCGGAAGATGCTTGGTTAAAGTTAAAGCCCAAAAAAGTTGATTCGAGATCATTGTGTGTTCTTAAGGAACTTGCTGCATGGCGAGATTTAGAGGCAAGACGCTTAAACATTCCACGACGTCATGTATTATCAGATGATGTATTGATAGAACTTGCAGCAAATAAACCAAGAACTACAGAAGACCTGCAGATAAGTCGTGCTTATTCAAAGAATTTTCATAAATCGTCTATGGCTGAAACGTTGTTGGCTATTATAGAAACATCTTTGCTGATTCCAGAAGATTTATGGCCTAAAAAAGAGGCATCTTTTGAAGGCGTAGATCATGGGTCTGCAGCCTTAGATATGTTGAAATTAGCATTGAAGTTGATTTCGGACAAAGAAGGTGTTGCGTCTAAATTAATTGCAAATGTAAGTGATTTAAAACGTTTGATTCGTAAAGATTATAAAGATGAGTCAGAATTACCGTTACTTCATGGTTGGCGATATCAGATATTTGGTGAAATGGCAGTTGGGTTGCTTAATGGGGTTTATTCTCTGGGACTAGAAAACAACCAAATTAAGTTTTTGAAGAAGTAAATAATAAATAAAGAATATGCTGATACATCGTCATTCCTTGTCTGATCATGTTCTTAATTACTATCACTATTTGTCTATGAAATCAGTTGTATCGTCTTCGTCAGTTTTGTTTGCAAGGAATTCAAGAAAATTATAATAATCCTTGTCTTCTTGTTCTTTGTTTAAAAGTGTTTGGCTGTAATCAATGGCATTTGAATTAGGTCCAAGTTCTGCATCTGCTTTTTTATCGGGTGATCTAGATTCTGCAACATTTTCATTGTCTTGATCAATCTCTTGAATGTTAGTAGATTGTGTTTCTGCATTTAGTAATGCTTGTTTATGACGTTCGATAAGATCGTTGATAATATTTTCTTGACGGCGCAAATCATTTGTTTGGTTGATATTGTTCATCATGTTAATAGAATTAACGGATCTTACATGGTTAATGTAATTTATATAATTTAATGAATTTGTGTAATTGAATTGTATTGTGTAATTAACATCGTTTAATAAGTCAGCATTATTAATATAGTTAATATGATTAATATAATTCATTCGTTCAAATTCATTTGCTTGATTAACATTAAAAATATTATTTTGTTGATTAATATAGTTTATGGTGTTGAATAAATTAAAATATTTAGTTTTTTCTTCTATTATTTTTTTTTCAAGTTCTTCAACTGTAGAAAAATTGTCTTTTTTGATAATTTTATTTCGTGAATCAATATCCTCATTGTTATTGTTATTGTTATTGTTATTTTGTTGAAATTCATCAAATTTTCGTTTTTCAGTATTTTTCCCAGCTTCAGCAAGGTTTAATGCGCCTGTTAAAAATAGTAGCGCTATAAATGATAAATTTTTTAAATTCATTTTGAATTCCATATGTAGTAAATTTTATTGAATATAAGTAGTAATACTCAAAAAATACATTTTCGTCAATATTTATGTATTTTTAAAATGAATTAAAGAATTTATTAATTAAGTTAATAATAAGTTAACCAAATTTTTTCTTGTAAAATATCAATTTGTTTTCCTGGATCTGGCTCGAGTCTTTCAGACTCTTACTGCTCCAGGGAAACAAAAAAAATGACGTTTTTAAAATGACTATTTACAGTCCTGTATATTCCGCATCGAATTTTAATTAATTTTATCCAATCTTTCTTACGCCTAGTGATGAGGAAGAAGATCCTTCACATTGGGGTGTTCTTGTTTGTTGTGCATGATAAATCATCCTACTAATTTGAGAGATATATCCTGCTAAATTTTTATTCCCTGAAGCTATTGCTGTATTACCTACTTTACAGGCAAGGGCAAAAGGATTTTTACGCGTAAAAATACAAGATGTAAGTAACATTGAAAAATCTTGAGGTGTAGCGCTTTTTGCAATTTCACATAGATCATCTTCAGAAATTAATTTATGTCGTTCTAAAGATCGAATAACAGTAACGGAATGTGCAATTTTGGAGGGCAATTTGTATTTTTTAAACGCATTGGATAATAAAGATTTATTAATATGTTCTCCTAAGCAATCAAGTATAATCTCTAACGCTAGTTCGTTATCGCATTCAAAACAAACATCAATGAGTGTCTTATTTGTATACGCACATTTAGAAAAAAGAGTTTTAATTTTTTTTTGTATGTCAGCTGATAGATATGCTGATGCATTCTGTAGTGCAATTTTAGGGAGATAAATTTTTAGTTGCTCTAAAACAGTATAAGCATCAAAGTCATTGTTTTTTAATGCGTTAATGTCATATCTAATTTTTTCGAGAATAATTTTTATAATATCTAAATTATTTTTTTTCACTAATCTATGAACTAATGATCCATGGAAATTATGATATTCATAGAAAAAATACGCCCCCAGACAAAGGTGATTTTTCGTCAAAACATAGTGAAATAAATCAGGGCAATTTGATAAAGCGATGAGGTCTAGTAATGTGTAAGGGTCGTGAGCTTCTTGATTGTGAGGCTCCAAAAGATCTTTTGTAGTTAAGTTATTAATTTCATCAATAATATCGCTTAGTTCTCCGAAATTAAGATATCGTTCGCCTGTTACACTAAAAGCTTCGTATATTTTGTAGCGTATTTGACGGTCTTGTAGCGGTAAAGAGCGAAGAAATCTTCGAATGAAAAAATCATCAAAAAGAAACCCACGTTTAAAGAATTCTTTTAGAACAAATAGCGATTCTTCTATGTTGCTCAAGTTAAAATTGTATATATCTATCGCCTTTATATATTGGCTTTCTTTTGCGTAATTTGGCCCTTTTTTGTTTTGACATAATTTAAAAACATAAGGATCAATTTTTTCTTCCCATCCTAAAATTTTTTCAGTTACATCACAAACAGTTTTATCTTGAAAAGCATGAATAACATTTGCATGTTGGGGTTCAAACTCCATTTGAAAAATATTTTGTTGTTGTAAAGAAAATTTAAGTGTTTCATCCATGTGAGATTCTATAGAATTTAGATTATCTATAAGCCAATCATCAAATAATTCAATAAATTCAAATAAATTTTCTTGACAATAAGCGAGTATTTTTTCATTTTCTTCAGATTGGTCCTCCGAATCTGATGATTCACCATCCTTATCCATTTTAGATTCTAAAATTAATGCTTTAATATCTTCTTCATTTACCGTTTCAAAAACGCCAACAAAAAGGTGGGCTAATATTTTAACTAAGTTGACAATACTAGCTTTTGCTTCGTGATCACCCTTTAGATAAATAACATTTGGTAAGGCTGAAACCAGCGATGCCCATTCATCTCTGGCATCTTGTGTATTTTGTAATGAGGCCGAATTATATTTCTCATAAAATATTCTGATCGGTGCATCCGGGGGACAAAGATGGTCAGGAATAATATATTGTGCTTTTGACGGATTATATATTAAATATCCGATCATATTTCGTATTGCTGTTTCCATACAATCAGAAAATTCTTGATTTTTATAATTTGCTCGGCCATATGTTAGTGGTAAAGGAAATGTAGAAAAGAAAATTTTATCCCCAAACAACAAATATGAAGCAAAGCTTGGTTTTTTAATCAGATCTTCCCATTCTTGTGGAATATTTTTTAAATTTGATGTTAATTTTTTATAATTTTCAGAAGTGAATGACGATTCTTTATTTCCTAAACTTTTTTGACTGAAATATGCAAGATATTCATTTAAATCTTGGGCATTATCAGATTTTTTCCATAAGAATGCTAATAAAGTATGCTCAATGATATATTTAGGATATAAATCTGATTGATGCGCTTCAATCAAAGCTTGAATAAGAATTTCTTTGAATAGTTTGAGTGATTTACAACTTTTTGAATTAATGTACTTATTTACATATTCAATATCACTCAATATTTTTTTTCTACATGATGATTTATAAGATGAAAATGCATCTTTCTTAAATTCATCAATCAATATTTCGGATAATCCATTACTGAACTCTTCTGAGTTATATACATAATTTGCATCTATGATCGTACGAATGAGCTTTGCAATTGTGCTTGGTTTTAATTGAGATACTGGATTACTTAAAATTTGATTAGGAATAAAATTACGCATATCAAATGATGGGAATAAGCATTGGATAAAAGAAGCTACGTGATCGTGAGGATAATCATCCAGTGGTCTTAAGGAAAAATCCATTATTTTTATGCCTTCTTTTCGAAGACCGTAATTTCCAAAAAAACGCCAATTCTTCAAAAAGCTTCTATTTGCAATATATCCATATAATGGTGACGCACGCTGTAATTCGGTATCAGCAATGCAAAGGTCAACATCTTCTAAAACTTCAAATTTCGGTTCAGCATGCACAAATACTTCTGAAAATAAAGTAAAAAGCATGAAAATGAAGAAACGAATAAACATTTAAACTCCTTTGTTTAATTTTTATAGATTTTATACATATTTTTTATTAAAATGCAAATGTTTTTTGTATTATTTTTAATAAATTATGAATACAAAATACTAACTTATTAAAATAATTATAAATATTTATTTGTGTTTTATAATGTTAGTAAAAATTAATTTGTTCTATGGTATTTTTTATTAAAAATCGTACTCTCTCTACGTCCAGAAACTATATAATTACTCATAAGTCTTTTAATGTATTGATATTTAATATTATTTTTAAAATAGTATTATTTGGTATTTAGAAAATCAGCCATCAAATTTCATGACTGACTATACCCAAATGCTTTGGAAATGTAGATTTTTAGGCATGAGATTTGAGATGATTTTTGATGCCAAAAATTACAACAGGTAATAGATTTACCTTAAGAAATTTTTGGCTCAAAAAGCAGCCAAAGGTCATCGGCTAAAAACGGTAGTATCAGATCATTTGGGTATATATTAAATTAAGAACACGCAGACGAATTGCCGCAGCCACCACCATTAATCATCATTGGTATATTGAGAAAGGCAGGTAAGCCAGAAGGCATCGTCATATTTGGGTGTAATGAAAATAAAGTTGTATTTTCATGATTGGGGTCATCATGTTTTACTTCTTTTGATTCGGCCACATGTCCATTTTTATCTTTTTTAATATGGTATGTCACAACATGTTTAGTTGCAGGTTGTTTAAGGAGTTCAGCATCTGCTTTTGATTTTTCGGCTGGAACGGCTAGTTTTTTATCCATTACAGCATTATGAGCATGTCCTTTTGTTTTATGCTCAATATGTGTAGGTGTAAAATGGGGCGTGCCATCAGGTCTTTTACGAACTTCGTAAGTAACTTTATGTTCTGTTGTATCGGGTTGAGCAGCTTTTGTTTCAGTTGCAATTAAAATGCTTAGAAAGCTTAAAAGCGTTACAGTTTTTTTTATCATTTTTGTTCCTACCTAGTTTTTGTATTGTTTTCTCAAGCACTTTATATTATTCAATCAAAAAAACAAGAAAACAATTTTGTAAAATGATAATCTTAGGAAAATAGTATGATTTGATTCGCAAGATTTTTTTTGATATATTTTTAATTGCAATGGGCTAAGGAGTTATTTGACTCTATCTAAGTATCAAATATGTTGATAGCTTTCTCTATGTTGGTGGGAACATCTTCCACGATAATTCAAAAAAATAAAAAAATAAATATTATACACGACGTTTAACAATTACGTAATAAGGTTATGATGATTAATACGCTAAAAAAAAAGATTTATTTTCTTGTTATTTTTTTTGTTTTGTCAGGCAATGTGTTTGCTCTTAATTTAGAAAAAGAGATTGCCTATTATAGAGACATAAAAAAGCCACTTGAAGAATTCCTTGAAGATCTTAATGAGTTTCGAGAAACTACTCCAGGTATTATTTTTCGGACTCCATCGAAAGATGATTCATTGGGGGATGAAACATTAGTGGAATTTGATTATAAATCATCATGTTACTATGCGAATCATTTTATGGAGCTTTATGATTTTTATGCTGAAAGATTGTTTTCTCTTCTATATGAAGGTGTAGATAATCCATTTTTTATTGAAAATGAAGAAACTTTATTTATTAGACAAAAAATAATTGATGCTATTGAATTAATCATGGATGAATTATTAGGCTGGGCAAAAGCCTATTTAAAGTCAGAAAAACTTGAAAAAATTAATAAAATGTCACAACCAAATATTGGGTATAAAGGAACATTAAAACTTGTTCAAAAGATTAGACAATTTGTTGAAAAGCACGAGACTATTTTTAATCGTATTTACGTTCATGAGAGAGATATTATTATTTTTTCTGAGTCGGTAAATAATGATGTTGAGCCAAAGCTTGTGCCTGCTCTTAATTTACCAATTTTAAAATATGAAGATATTAAAAAATATTGTGAACGGGTTTTAAAGCACTTTGATGTTGTTACAGCTTTTTATGTAGAAAAGTACAGTATGTTGTTGAGCGAAGACAATGAAAAAAAATTTGTAAAAAAAGATAAAAAAAAATCTAGACTTGACAAATCTACATGTAAAAAGAAAGAAGATGTAGTTGTTGTTGAATCTAGCGTAATTAACACAGATAATGCGCCGCCGATAAAACGAAGAAGTTCTTTATTACAATCTTTAAGTCCAAGATCAAGAACGCAAAGTCTTAAGAAAATTTTAATAGATAGGATTGATAAAGAAGATTTGGAAGTCGAAGTAAAATCCACAGAGACTAATACAAGTGTTGAATGTAATGCTGAGGAAATTAAGCCAATAAAAAAAAGAAGCTCCTCTACTTTAAAAGTGTTAAGCCCAAGAGGTAATAGTGTGAGTGTTAAGAAAACATCAGTTGATGCATTTGATCATAGAGCTAATTCAGATTCGCTAGTGCAACCTTCCAGAGTGAAAGCAACACCAAGATCTCCGAGTGAAGAAGATTATATACCTCGTAACAGAACAAAATCTCTTACGCATAAGGATACACATATTGCTTCGATAATTGAACAATTGGATGTAGAGCTTAAAACCCATGATAAGTTTATTAACCCTATGAGTCCTAAGAAAGTTCCTGCTGTTAGCGTACCTTTAGGTTCTGTGGATGAAACGATCGATAAAACGTCCCCAGTTATTACGCCTCGTGATAAAAAAATACTTAAAAAAGAAAAAAAAGATAAGAAGGAAAAAGAAAAACAGCTAAAGAAAGAAGAAAAGAAAAAAAAACATTCTGTAAAGCCTGTTGACAAACGTCAATCATCTGGGCTTTATAGAAAATCAAATGACGAATAAATTTAGGTAATATGGTGCAAGATTCACATCACACTCATTCGCACGAACATCACGGGCACCATGATCATCATCATGGGCTTCCGATGAAGGGTGAGAAACGTCTTTTATGGGCGATGATCTTAACGGGTAGTTTCATGTTTGTTGAAATTATCGGTGGGCTTGTTTCAGACTCATTAGCCTTATTGTCTGATGCTTTTCATATGCTTACGGATTTATTTTCGCTGATTTTGGCCTGGCTTGCGATTAAGATTAGTCAAAAACCATCGGATCATAAACGATCATACGGCTATCACCGAATTGAGGTTTTGGCAGCTTTTGTGAACGGCCTATCATTGATTGTTGTTGTTGGTTGGATATCAATTGAAGCCTTTCACCGTATGTTTGAGCCACACCAAGTTCAGGGCAATATAATGCTTGTTGTTTCGGTGCTTGGCTTATTAGTGAATTTAATTTCGCTTAAAATATTGCATCATGCCCATGAAGAAAATTTGAATATCAAGGGTGCTGTTGTCCATGTGATCGGCGACTTATTGTCTTCTGTGGCGGCCATTGTTGCTGCTGTCGTCATTTTGTGGACAGGTTGGATGCCGATTGATCCTATTTTATCAATTTTGGTTGCATTGCTTGTTTTACGGAGTGCTTGGACTTTAGTTAAGAAAGCAGGTCATATCCTTTTAGAAGGCGCGCCAGATAAATTTGTTGTGGATCAAGTGACTGAATTTTTAAAAACAAATTTTAAAGAAATTATGGATATTCATCATATTCATATTTGGTCGCTCACAACGAATAAACCCATTGTTACAATGCATTTAGCGGTACAAAAAGGGACGGATCATGATGATTTATTATTGAAAAGTAAAAAAGCATTGGAACTTGAATTTGGCATAGCGCATTCAACGATTCAAATCGAAACAGAGCAACATTGCCCTGATAGTGTTGAAGGTCATATTTGCTAAGCGTAAGTAGTGTTATAGTCGATGGCATCGGAAGGATACATCGTCACGCCTCACCCAATGTATATAGGGATACACTTCGTTCGTTGTTCTTTGTCTACCTCAAGTCTATTAACTATTAATCTACGGGACAATTTTTATTTTCATGCTAAAAATTTGCCCGCACACTTTTGTTTTCCTGAGCGCCTTGAAGCAAAGCTTCGAAGGCAGATTCAGGATCTAACACTAGATACATGCTCGAAGAGCATGGCAAAATTATTTAAATAACGGTATGATCTGCGATCATGATTGTTAATTGGACCCTGAATCCTACTCGAAGCTTCGCTTCTCCCCTGTTCAGGGAAACAGCTGGTATTTTGTAGCTACTGCTCAAAATTAAATTTTTGTCGCGTAGAATGATCAACTGTAGTTGACTGACGCGTAAAGGGAAGGGGGCTTAGGCCCCAGTGTAAAAAAGAAAAGGGCTTACGCCCCTGTGCAAATGCGATCAATTAATTGTTGGACAGTAGGAATGAATCCATTGGCGTAAAATGGATCTTTAGCAAATCGATAAGCATTATGCCCTGCAAACATCAATTCATTGTCAATAGAACCGCCATGGCTTACAGAATAGAGTGTTTTTTGGATACAGAATGAACGCGGATCAGCTTTTTTGCCTGTCGTTAAATCGCCATGTTGTGACCAATTGCTGAAAAGACAAGCGCTTAAACAGCCCATGCAATCAACTTGATCTTTGCGAATTTGAAGTGCGTTTTCTCTTTCCACAAAAATGATGGTGCCATCAGGCGTTTTAAGTGCTTCTGTAAATCCTTTGGACATCCAGTCAAGTGCTTTTTGACGATCAAGATCTGTCACAAAAACTTCACGTCCACGTGGGCCTAAAGGTAAAGGTGTTGTAAAGCCTTCTTCGGGCATTGATTTGTAGATAATTTGACGTGAAGAGCGACTCATTAATTCGAGCAAAAAATTATTCTTAACAGCAGATGAATAAAAGCCTGTTGGGCTAAAAGTCTGCAGCAATACATCTTTATCTTCAAGCGTTAATAATTTTTGCTTCCATGCGTCTGAAATGGTGCTTTCTTGCGTTAATAAAGGTCTCGTACCGAATTGAAACGCCATGGCGCCTAAATCAGGATTATCAATCCAATCGGACCATTCATTTAAAGCCCAAACACCGCCTGCCATGATGATAGGAATATTTTCGACACCTTCTTCACGCATTTGTGAACGAAGGGCTAGAACACGGTTATAGGGTGCTTCTGGCACCAATGGATTTTCGCTATTGCTTAAGCCATTATGACCACCGGCAAGCCAGGGATCTTCATACACAACGCCGCCTAAGAAATCTTTTGTTTTGGAATAAGCACGTTTCCATAAAGCGCGGAATGCGCGTGCGGATGAAACGATAGGATAATAATAAACTTCTGCTTTTGAGCAAATCTCGCCCATTTTATAAGGCATACCAGCGCCACTCGTGACACCATGAATAAGGCCTTTGGCACCTTCTAAAACGCGGTTTAAAATTTCTTCAGCGCCCGCCATTTCCCATAAAATATTCATGTGGATGCGGCCTTTGCCACTGGCGCGTTCAAATGCTATTTTGGCTTGGGCGATCGCACCTTTGACGGCATGTTCGATAAGCTCTCGGTGACGTTCGACACGCGTTTTGCCTTGGTAAATAATCTCGACTAATTTGCCTTTTTCATCGTAATAATCTGCATTCACACCTGAAAAAGTACCAACGCCACCGGCCGCAGCCCAAGCGCCTGCGCTTTCACCAGTTGTTACAGAAATACCTTTGCCGCCTTCAATGAGCGGTAGTAGTTTTTTACCTGACAATAATAGTTCTTTGAGTGAGATCATTTTTCTTCCTTAGTTAAACTTTACCATTAGATATAAGTAAGAATTTTAATATTACTAGAGTTCTAATGACATAGAATTGCGTAAAATTTGATTTGCTTCTTTTGTATAGGTTCTATCTTCTTCATGAAGAACGAGACCATTCAAAAGTCGCGAAGGTGCAAGGCTATTTTTTTGAAATCTTATTAATACTCTTTTAGCATTTTGTCCTATTTTTGACCATAGTGGAAAAAGCCTCACACTATGTTGTGCAGGAAATAAAGATCCTAATAGGGAAGGTATATCATCAAAAGGGAAAATTATATATAGGAAACCTTTTGATTTTAATAGCTTAAAACAATTTTTTATCCATTCGGATGTTGATAGATTAAGATCATGATGGGCTAAAGCTTTTTGAGCAATGGGTGATATATTAGATACATTTTTTTTAAAAAAGGGTGGATTTGAGATAATTGTTGTATAGGATTCAGGGTGTTTTTTGGCGTAATCAAGAAGATCCGCCTCAAAAAAATGAACACGATCAGCACATTTGTTGTCGATTGCGTTATATTGTGCTAGGGTAATCATATCTTTTTGAATATCAATGCCTTCGATTTCTATTTCTTTTAATCGGTGCGCAAGACACAAAGATATAGCCCCTACGCCACAACCGATATCAAGGATTTTTCCTTTAATAATATCAACGCTTGCGGCTAAAAATATAGGATCAATAGCAACTTTGTACCCATGAATGGGTTGTTTCAAAGATACAGTTTTATTTAAGAGAAAATCTTGACGAAAATCCAAACTCATAGTAGCTCTTTATAAAATAAACGAATTTAGCCTGAATATAAGGAATATAGAGGTGCCTCTCAATCTACAAGCAAAAAAATTTAAAAATACCTCTGATCTTCGTGAATCTGGCAATCCAGTTGATGTATTGCATCATCTTCTTTTTGACGATATGGAAGCCGTTAATGCGTTAATTATAGAGCGACTTCAAAGCAATGTGCCTCTTATTCCTGAATTAGGCAAACATTTAATTGAATCTGGCGGTAAACGTTTAAGGCCATTGCTGACATTGGCCAGTGCACATTTATGTGGCTATAAAGGTAGACATCATATACCCCTTGCAGCTTCCGTTGAATTTATTCATACAGCAACATTATTACATGATGACGTTGTCGATCAAAGTGATTTAAGACGTGGTAAAATCAGTGCTAATGCCCTATGGGGTAATAAGCCCAGTGTGTTGGTTGGTGATTTCTTATTTAGTCGTTCTTTTGAATTAATGGTTGAAGCGAACTCTATTGAAGTTTTGGCCATTCTTTCTAAGGCATCAAGTAAAATTGCAGAAGGTGAGGTTGCGCAGCTTTTGACAACGCATAATCTTGCAACAACAGAACATGATTATCTTAAAGTTATTGAATCAAAAACGGCTCAGCTTTTTGCAGCAGCGACCAGGTTAGGGCCAGTTCTTGCAGATTTTGAAGAGCTTCATAAAGATGCACTTGAAAAATACGGTCTTTTCTTAGGGACAGCTTTTCAGCTTGTGGATGATGTACTTGATTATAAAGCAGATGATCCTTTGTTGGGTAAAAAAATGGGCAATGATTTTAAAGAAGGTAAGGTAACATTACCTATTATTATTGCGTATAAAAATGCTGATTTTAAAGAAAAACTATTTTGGAAACGCACTTTTGAAGAAGGCAAACAAGACCCGTCAGATTTAGAAGAAGCTGTTGCGTATTTTCATAAATATAATGCATTTGAAAAAACGATCGAAAAAGCGAAATCTTATCAAGCAAAAGCATTGGATGAATTGGAATATTTTGCAGGTTCACCAATCCAGGATGCCTTAATTGAGCTTACCAATTTTGTCGTGAATAGAAGTTATTAGACATTAAACAATTGTTACAAATATAGTGGAATAACTGGAAAACATTTAAGTTGAAGGGCATCATTCTCCCCCTCCTACGCCCGCGGCTATATCATTGACCCACCCCCTTCCTACGTCCCGCGACTTGATCCTGAGAGATCCACACGAATTTAAATACAGCGAAATCCTAGGATGTCGTCGTTGCGATGAGTCGAAGACGAAGAAGCAATCTAGAAAATAGCCTTTCAAAAGCTATAAATGTTGATTTTAGGGCTGGATCAACTATGTTGTGAAGTTTTTTAAGGAGGGGCTCATTGCCGCCCCCAAGCTGCGTTGCAGCTTTCCCCGCTAGGATATTTACAGCAAAAAAAATGAATAAATAGTGTTTTTGAATGATTTTTGAGTATTTTTCGT
>JAUXUR010000068.1 GCA_030680745.1 Alphaproteobacteria bacterium | reverse complement strand
TATATTCTTTATTTACTTATGGTATTGATTTTATAAAAAATAATATTTCATTTGAAAAAATAAATCGATGTAATTATGTTAATTTTTTGCTAGCATTTGTTATAGATTTAATTGGTTAAAAGTGTCGTGTACTATGATTTTTTTTGTTTAAAATATTTTTCCCCTAAAACTGCTTCAGCTTGATTAAATGAAAAGAGACTAATAACACAAAGACACAGTGATAGCTTTTTAACAAACATACTTTTTCCTTTTAAATAATATTTTTAATAAATTAACCATAAAATAAGATTAATATAACAAAAACTATCATAGTTAAAATAAATTTTCAATAAAATTTAAATTGAAAAACAAAAAATAATTAATATATTCAACGAAATAATACAAAATAACTACTCTTTATTACTTATGTATTTAAGATTTATTAGTTTAAAATATGAATATTTAATTTTGAAAAAGAGCTTTTAAATTAATAAACAGCAAATACTAGCCGTTTCCTTGAACAGGCGAGAAGCGAAAATACGAGCACGGATTCAGGGTCCAATTAACAATCATGATCACAGATCATGATGTTATTTCAATAATTTTGCCATGCTCTTTCGAGCATGAATTTCGTTATGGATCCTGGATCAACGTATGAAGCTTCGCTTCAACGAGTCCAGGAAAACAAAGGCGTATGGGCAAATTTCTATCATAAAAATAAAAATTGTCCCGCAGAGTAATAATTTTTATACTTTTTTAGCCCGCGTTTTCTTTTCCTTCACAACACCATCATCATCCTTAGCATCCTTGGCATCAGCTTTTTTAACGGTTGCTTTCTTAGCTGGTGCTTTTTTAGGCGTGGCTTTTGCGTCAGCAGCTTTAGCATCCTTGGCGTCTTTCGTCGATTTACGCTTAGAAGCTTTTTCGTCTTGAATTTGTTTTCGTTTGTAATCTAATAAGCCTTTAGCAGCATCAAATTCAAACGTTTTAGCATCTGATCCTTTAGGCAAATTCATATCAACTGTACCATCACTTGTGATATAGCCATATTTACTTCTATAAATCATAATAGGTGTTGATGTATCAGGATCTATGCCCATATACCGAATATCTGGTCGTTTTTCGGCAATAAAGGTCACTGCCCTGTTAATACCCATCGTTAATACATCTTCTGCAGGGGGCACTGAAATAAAAATCGGACCATATTTTAAATAAGGCCCAAAACGGCCAATATTGCCAATAATCTCTAATTTCGATTCGGGGTGAATACCGACTAATCTTGGTAAATTCAATAAACTTAATGCATGAGGAAGATCGATCGCATTTAAATCTGTACCAGACGCAATCGTCGCACGTTTTGGCTTAGTCGTACCTTCAGCCTCACCCATCTGAAGATAAACGCCAAAGGGGCCGCGTCTAAGGGTTACTTCTTTGCCAGTCGCTGGATCATTCCCCAGTGTTTTCGGTAATTGTATTTCATCGGTGACCTCAGATTGTTCAACCGTTTCATCACCCACCAATTGTTGCGTATGATGACAATTTGGATAATTGGAACAGCCTAAAAAAGCACCAAAACGACCAAGCTTTAGGCCTAGTTTACCAGATTCACAGGTTGGACATTGGCGATTGCCTGTCGGGAAAAAATGACGCTCTAAATCACCTTCAATTTTAGCTAAAACTTCGGTAATCGGAATGTCTTTGGCTGTTGTTATATTCTGGTCAAATTCAGTCCAAAAACGTTTTAAAACTTCTTTCCAATTAATACGGCCGCCCGAAATATCATCAAGCTCTTCTTCCAAAGATGCCGTGAATCCATAATGAACATAACGGTTAAAGAATTGCGCCAAGAAAGACGTCACCAACCTGCCACGCTCTTCGGGGAAGAAACGTTTTTTATCAAGGCGCACATAATGTCGATCTTGCAATACTTGTAAAATTGTCGCATAAGTCGACGGACGACCAATGCCTAATTCTTCAAGCTTCTTCACAAGACTTGCTTCAGTAAAACGGGGTGGTGGTTCTGTAAAATGTTGCTCTGGTTTAACTGCTTCAACGCCCAACGGATCTTGTTCTTTTAATGGCGGCAATCTTTTATCATCTTGATTTTGATCATCTTTATCATCTTGATCTTCTTGGTATAATTTCAAGAAACCGTCAAAACGTAACATCGATCCATTGGCGCGCAAAATCGTTTTTTTATCAGGTGCAGTCATGTCAACAACGACTTGATCCAAAATAGCACTCGCCATTTGGCTGGCAACAGCACGTTTCCAGACAAGCTCGTAAAGCTTAAATTCTTCAGTAGATAATGCATTACGCAATGAATCAGGCGTACGCGCGATATCTGTTGGCCTTATCGCTTCGTGGGCTTCTTGTGCATTTTTTACTTTTGATTTATAAACACGCGGCTCTTTCGGCAAATAGGTATCGCCGTAACTTTCTAAAATATGGGCACGAATCGCCGTAATCGCATCGGGGGATAATTGCACCCCATCCGTACGCATATAAGTTATTAAACCCACTGTTTCACCACGAACATCAACGCCTTCATATAGATTTTGTGCCACACGCATTGTACGTGTGGCCGTCATGCCTATTTTACGCGATGCTTCTTGTTGTAAAGTCGAAGTAATAAACGGCGCATAAGGATTACGTTGTTGCGATTTTTGCTCAACGGATTGAACCGTAAAATCTTGGCTTTGGATCGTTTTTTGAGCATTCTTGGCAAGTGCTTCATTATTTAAGCTAAATTTATCAAGCTTTTCGCCATTCAAATGCGTAAGGCGACCTTGAAAAGGTTTTTTTGCAGGCGTTACAAGATCAACATCGATCGTCCAATATTCTTGCGTTTTAAACGCTTCGATTTCAGATTCACGATCAGTAATAATACGTAACGCAACAGATTGCACACGGCCTGCCGAACGGCTACCTGGTAATTTGCGCCATAATAAAGGTGATAATGTAAAACCCACCAAATAATCCAAAGCACGACGCGCTAAATAAGCATCAATAAGCTCTTGATTGAGTTCGCGTGGATTTTTAAATGCTGTTGTAATCGCTTTTTGTGTAATTTCGTTAAACGTTACACGTTCAACGACTTTATCTTGAATTGCTTTTTTGTCCTGCAGCATTTGTAATAAATGCCATGAAATGGCCTCCCCTTCACGATCCGGATCGGTTGCGAGACAAACATGAGTAGCGCCCTTTAGAAGACGCAGAATTTCGTTAAGATTTTTCCGCCCGCGATCACTGATTTCCCAAATCATTTTAAAATCTTCATTGGGTAAAACAGAGCCTGATTTAGACGGCAAATCACGCATATGGCCATAAGAAGCAATGACTGTATAATCTTTGCCTAGATATTTATTAATCGTTTTTGCCTTTGCAGGCGATTCAACAATAACTACTTTCATATATGCGCTCTATTCTTAAGCCGTATTAAACAAGACATCATCCGTTAAGGATACTTTATTTCCAGTGTGCCTGACAACTCTTCCTGCTAATTCCAATGCCAAAAGGGCTGTAAGAATTGCTTTTGGAGGAAGGTCCAAAGAACGCATAATCTCATCAATATCATTTGGTGTAAAGCTTAAAAGTGTTTTGAGTTCTTCTATTGCTTGATTTACTTCATTATCTGTTGGCGATCCATTTGACGTCGCATCAACATTTTTCCAATAATCATTGGTCGATTCCTGCACCTTATGATGTGTTGATTGTTTTAACACTTCAATCACATCTTCACCATTTTGTACCAAATGCGCACCTTGCTTAATCAATGCATTGGTTCCATGCGCACGTGGATCCAAGGGCGACCCAGGAATTGCAAAAACTTCTCGATTTTGATCTAACGCAAAATCAGCTGTAATCAATGATCCTGATTTAAGGGCCGCCTCCACAATCACAACACCCAAAGAAATACCTGAAATCAATCTGTTACGTCTGGGGAAATGCCGCGCTTGAGGATTCACACCCAAGGGACATTCACTAATGATTGCACCCATTTCAACAATTTTAGTATAAAGCGCTAGATTTTCAGGTGGATAGACAAAATCAACACCGCCTGCAACAACAGCAATGGTACCCATTTCAAGACTTGCTTCATGGGCTGATGTATCAATCCCACGCGCAAGACCAGACGAAATAACATAACCTGCCTCACCCAAAGATTTGGCAAAAAGCTGTGCAAGTCTTCTGCCATGCAAAGATGCATTACGCGCACCCACAATACCCACAGATTTTTTAAGCAATAAATGCGGATGACCCATCACAGATAATAAAGGCGGCGCATCATCAATTTCAGCAAGTAAAGGTGGATAATTAGACTCACCGCGTGCAATTAAATGAATCTTATTTTTCTGATGTCGCGCGTATTCGTCTGTCGCATCTTTTATAGAGCATAATTGAATTTGTCTTTTGCTGCCCGCTTTTTGAACTAAATCAGGAATAGCCTTAATCGCATTTTCAGCGGAGCCATAATGACGTAAAAGCTGATAAAAAGCGATAGGACCAATATTTTCAGAGCGAATAAGTCTAAGCCAAGCAAGCTTTTCAGTTTCATTTTTTGGCGCTGTTATTGTCATTTTTATTTTTATAGCTCCCAAACGCTAAGAATTCAGATTCAGATATAAATCTGCATAATTACAGTCAATAGACTTGAGATTCAGACAAGGAGCAACGAGCGAAGTGTATCCTTATATACATAAGCGAGGCACGACGATGTATCAATCCAAGTCTATTGACTGTTTCTATTTTTTTCTTTTTTGTCCGATTTTTGATTCAGATCCCATTAAAAGACGCTGTATGTTACCAATGTGTTTCAAATAAATAAAGAAGGCGAGTACAATCATCGCATAAAAATATGGCGGTGTTGTTAATTTATACGCAAAAACGGGTGCCAACCCAACAGCCACAAGCGATGAAAGAGACGAATAACGCGTTAAAAATGCAACCGCAATCCAGATAAAAACAATGATTAATCCAATTTGCCAGGATAAAACAAAATATACGCCAATGGCTGTTGCAACTCCCTTCCCGCCTCGAAACTTAAGCCAAACAGGAAACAGATGTCCAAAGACCGAAAAAATTGCAGCAAGTGGCAAAAATTCGTCACCAAAAATATATTTCACAAGCAAACAGGCGGCAACTGCTTTAAGCGAATCACCTAAAAATGTCAACAACGCTAAAAGTTTATTTCCTGTGCGCAAAACATTGGTCGCACCAATATTTCCAGAGCCGATCTTACGGATATCACCATGCCCTGACAAATACGTAATCACCAACCCAAAAGGTATTGACCCCAATAAATACGATAAAACAATAACATAAACCGAATCGAGCGTGAATAACATTAAAACTTTCCTATGCGATGAATTATGGCTAAACCTTGCCACGAAAGTTTGTTTATTTCAAGGGATGAGCGGTTAATTCAACGACTATCAGATACCATGCGGCAAATAAGTAGTCTAATCACGGCATTTTTACGGAGATTATTTGCCCAATAATACAATAAACTTCTGCGGACAGCCTTCTAAAAAAATTATATTTTGGAGCAGATAAATTAAAAAACACTAAGGGGTGTTGACGTTTTATAATAATTTTATGTAATTAATTAAAAAATATAGAAATTTCGTCATTGCGAGAATGTCTGAGTGCTTAGGCACGAGGGCATACGCGGCAATCTACACTTACAATTGCCACAAACATCCTTGCGTACCGCTCGGCTATTTTCGTGTGGGACGAGCATACACTCATTTTATTACACCAAAATGTCAACAGTCCCTATATTATCTTTTTTTTAAATTAAGCTTAACGGCATAAGCGCCACGATCACCTATATCAACATGCAAATCATACTCACTATTTGCTTTCAGTTTACTCTTATCAATCATCATAATACCTAAATTCGTTTCCCCCGGAAAAAGGTCGTACGAAACACGTAAGTTTTTTGTTGGATCTATTAACAAACGTTGATCAAAAACATGTACAGTATTATTCCGCTCTAAAGCAATATCTTGACCCAAAATAGTTAAATTTACTTTTTGATAAGGAGAAGCATCGTTAAAATTAACAAATATACTATTCAAATAAATTTTATCTTCTTGCACAATATTTACACTGGGCGACACTATTGTATTTTTAATAGCAGATGCAGCATCTTCAACAACGCAAACTTGTACTGAAATTAAAGAAAAAAAGAACAATATAATTCTATTTGATAACATGTTTCACCTTAATTTTAAATTACATAATCATTCTATTATTTATATTAACCAAATTCAACAAAATTTAATATAAATTTTTTTGTAAAAAGATGTTGACACTTCCCCAATTTTATGTCATATATAGTGACATATTAGACTATTATTTATTTTTACTAAACTTATTTTACATATTTTATTGGAGTTTAAAATGTTAAAAACTATTACAAAATGCTGCGCAATTATATTTTTATTTTCTGCAAGCAACGAATCTTTTTCGACAAACCTATACACAAAAATGATGCCCACCCAAAAATCTGTTCAAAAATTAGAACAATTTTTGGAACCAGTTCTTGATGAAGTCAACAAACAACTTAATGGAAAACTCATTTACAATTCTTCTGATTGGCACATGACACTTAAATCAATTGAAGCGCCCGATTATATCGGTATAAAAGAATTAAGAGATTGGTCAACATACGAAGCACAGCGGTATATTACAAAAAATCTTAGCAAAAAACTTGAAAACATAACAAATAGAATTTCAGGAATTCACTTTAAAATTAATGGAGTAACTATTTTTGGCAAAGATAGAAGCGAAAATAAATTTATAGTGTTAACACTAGAACCTGATTTATCACATATTGCTGACAAAGGAACCAAAACAAGAATACGTAATTCAATTCTTGAAAAAAATCCACATATCAGCCTTGCGCGCTTTAAACACAAAATTTCATATGCACGCCATGATATGAATATTATTCTCAATAAAACACTTGATATTATTGAAAGCAATAATATCGAAATTAGCTTCAACAAAACAATTGCAGAAGCAACAAAAGACACGCCCATCTGGGCTCATTCAGTTGCAGAACCAATTGAAATAGCTGCTTACTAAATAACCAAAGGGCTATCACTGATAGCCCTTACTTTCCAATCGATAAACTCATTTCCCAAAGAATACCTAGTATTAAAGATGAAAGCGGATTAGTGCTCACTTTAGGATCTTTTAATGATCCTTCGAAGCGATCATTATCTTTTTTTCAACTTAATTTTAACAGCATAAGCACCAGAATTACCTATATCTACATGCAAATCATACTGAGTATTCGCCTTAATATCCTTCTTGTCGATCATCATGACTCCCAGATCCATTTCCCCTGGAAAAAGCTCATATGAAACAAATAAATTTTTTGTTGAGTCCATTGCAACATGTGAATCAAAAACATATTCGACATTATCCCTCGCAAAATTCATTTCCTGACCTAAAATTTTTAAAACAACATTTTGATAAGAGGAATCATCCCCAAAACGAACAATCACACGATTTAAATAGGCTTGATTCATCTGCAAAGCGCTTTCTTTAACATGCTGAACATCAGGTTTATTTAAAAAATTTCCTGCTATCGCAATTGACTGAAAAAAAACCAAACAAATAAACAAAAAACAAAAACGAATTGATAACATTTCACACCTTTTTTAATAACTTTTAAAACACTATATCAATTTTTAAATATTTTCAAATAATTTATAAAATAAAATTAAAAATAAATAAATAAATATTACATAATATATATTCAACTTAATAAAAAATATACCAAAACACATATAACAAATTGATTTTTAAAAAACTCATTGATCTTATTTCAACTTTTAAATAGTTAAAACGATTTATCTTAATCAAATGTTTTGTTTTAAAAAATAGAAATAAAAAAATAAATTTTTAAATATAATATAAATAAAAAATTGACAAAATTAAAAATATGTGCAATATATAGATATGTAACAATGTTTTAATTTAATAAAGAAATGAAAGGAAAACTTAAATGCTGAACAAAATTACAATATTATACGCGATCTTTTTTTTATTTTTTCCAAACAATCAATCATTTTCAACAGACATCTACATAAAAGTAATGCCTGATCAAAAATCCGCTCAACAATTAAACCAATTTCTACAACCAATCCTCGAAGAAGCGAACACTCGTTACGAGGATCCTCTTTACTACGATTCTTATGATTGGCACATGACCCTCAGGTCAATAGAAACGCCTGACCACCTAAGTAAAATTCAATTTACAAATCGAGATACTGATGCAATGAAGTATATTGATAAAAAAATTATACCTAAAATTAAAAATATAACTGACGATATTTCAAAATTTAAATTCAAAATCAATGGAGTAAGCACTTTTGGCGGAGATAGAAACAAATTTATAGTACTTACATTAGAACCAATTTTAAACACTGGCGACAAAGAAGAAAAAAAAATAAAGAAAAGGATTCTTAACGAGGCACCACATATTAGTATTGCACGCTTCAAGGTAGGACCTTCATTAACACCCCATGCCATGAATGAGCTTTATATTAAAATCCTTAATGAAATACTCCCTCTTGATATTAAATTTACATTTAACAAAACAATTGCAGAAGTAGAAAAAGATAGACCCATCGCCACTTATTCTACTAGTCAACCAAGCAAAAAAATAAAACAAAGCAAAAAATCATATAAAGCATATGGTTACTAACACCTAGAAGGGCTATAGTCTATAGCCCTCACTTTCCTGTTGACGAACTCATTTCTCGAAGAATAACTGGCGCTGAATGTTAATAACCATTTACATATCTTAACAATTTTTTCTGTATCACTTTATACATTGATCTTTTTTATTTGTAACTACACATAATTCGTTTATACCTTAGAATATATTACTCAAATACTAATTTCAAATATAATCAATTTTCTAATTTTGATGAAAATGATTTATATATATAAAAAAAAACAATCAATTAATCTAAATTACAAATTTTTTATCTTTTTTTATTTTTAATCAATTTAATTTTTTCAAAAAAAATTATTTTTTTGTTGACATGAATCAGAAATGGTATTATAAAAAACATGAACGAGCGTTCAATCAGTTTTATGTAAAAAGGAATACATTATGAAAAAACTTACTCTTCCAACTTTATTTCTTATAAGCTTCAGCTTAATCTCTACAACCAATGCCTCTTCTTCTGAATCACCAAAAGACATTGTTAAAAATTGTTTTAGGGATATTATACAGGCTGAAAAATGGGACAAACCTACCTATGACAAATATTTTTCTGAAGATTACGTACAAATCGCTGACGGAAAAACATTGAATTACACCCAAAGTCAAGAACACGTCAAAACACTTAAAAGAGACTACAAGTCTATCAAAATTGTTTTTCATGAAATCGTAACAGAGAATAATAAAGTGGCGACGCGACATACAGGCCATGTAATCAAAAATGATAACTCACAAATTGAAGTAGATGTAATGGCCATTTTTGAAATCAAAGACGGCAAAATAATTGCTTGTCGTGAATTAACACGCCTAGTAAAGGGTAACAAAGCTGACGAAGATATTGGATCTCGTTATTAATTTATAGACTTCTTTTGAAATTCTACGATTGTGGTCGATTGATAGGTTGCTTCGATACCCGTATCCTTATCTATACAAAAATACTCAAGGAAATCCGTGACGCATTGCTTATCACTCGTCCCACATTAACGAGTTTCAAAAGAAGTTAATTACTAAAATTTATTTTATATAATTTTATTGGAGTTTAAAATGTTAAAAACTATTACAAAATACTGCGCAATTATATTTTTATTTTCCGCAAGCAACGAAGCTTTCTCAACAGAAATATACACTAAAATGATGCCAGATTATGAATCTATTAGAAAATTAGAGGAAACTCTACTCCCAATCCTTAAAGAAGCGAATGAACAGGCACGCGGTGAACTTGTTTATAATTCTGATGACTGGCATATGACTGTCCAACCAAGAATAGCACCGGACTATCTTAGTAAAACCGAATTAAGAGATTGGTCAACCGAGGATGCTCGACAATTCAACCTAAAAAATCTGTCCCGTCAACTTAAGAATGTGACTGATGTTATATCAAACATTGACTTTAAAATTAATGGGGTAGCCGCTTTTGGTGGTCGAAATAAATTCATTGTGTTAACCTTAGAACCTATTCTAGATCACATTGAAAACAAAAGCTTAAAAAAGAAGATTCGCAAACGGATATTAGAAAGCAAACCACACATTAGTCTTTCTCGTTACACTTCAGGTTTTACTATTGCAACGCACGAAATGCTAGTTTCTTTCAACAAAGCACTTGATATTATAGAAAATAATAATATTAAAATTAGATTTGATAAAGTGGTTGCTGAAGCCCAAAAAGATTCACCTATTAGCATCTATTCAGCACCAAATCGTGTTGAAATAGCCGATCACTAAGACCTAAAAGGGCTATCGTCGATAGCCCTCACTTTCCTGTCGACGAACTCATTTCCCGAAGAATGCCTGGTGTTAAGGCTGAAAGTGGATTTGTACTTACTTTAGGGTCATTTAATGATCCAAAGACTTTGAATTTTACAGCAAACATGCCTAATTTATTCGTTCCCGTCAAAATTGTTCCAATAATAGGTATAAAGCCCAAAATCTTATCAATAACACCACTCGACCCTATCGCCCCCTTAAGATCAATTGTGTTCGCCTTCGAATCAATATTTCCATTCAGACTTACGTTAAGAGATGACCCTGTACCAATTAACGATTTAATATGCAACACATCGTTTTGACTTACAATATCAGCTTTCAAATCATTGAATTGGATCTGACCACCCGACATGATATTCATCAAGCCGGGCACTGAAAAAGCTGAAAAAACCTTAAGCATCGCAGGCGCTTCTTTTAACTTAAGTCCTGACGCCGTTATTTTTGCACTCAAAGGTGCATTTTTTTCTTTATCATTCCAAATGCCATTAATATTCATGCGACCTGATTTCATAAATGTTAATACATCTAAAGTGTCACATAACGGCCCAATATCTTCAGCTGAAAAATTTAATACACGATCACTTTGTCTTGGCTGAATATGTAGTTTAATGGGCTTCAATGTTGATGTCATGGCTGCGATATCAGCCATATGCCATTTATTATCCCTAAATGTCAAAAACCCTTTTAATTCTTTAAGCATTGACCCTTTTTGCGCATTAACATTTCTTATATCCAGATTAAGATTTATATCTGGTATTTTTTTATCAGAATTTGTATCAAATTTTAAACCGCCAACATAAAACGCATCACCCCTTAACGACAATTGTCCTGGCGCGTAATTAATGGAACAATTTGTTTGATTAAGTTTAAATTTTGGCAAATCAACAACATTGATCGCACCATTCTTTAGCAAAACGGACCCTTTAATATCACAATCTTCCCCAGATAATGACAAGGATGATATTTTATTAAGCGTCCCTTTCATAAAATCAATATTTGCATGACCCTTTAAAGGCTGATTTTCTTTTTGAGTGAAGCCTAATTGCGGTATATTTAACGTCCCATTATGGAAATTGAAATCAAGATCTCCTTTAGCCGCTTTTGATTGTGCATTTTCAACATAAGAAAACGTAAAAGGGACAGGACGCTGTAATTTAAAAAAATCAACTTGAAATGTATCAATTATTTTTTGATTCATCTCACCTGCTAATTTCAACATTCTTGAGTTTTGAATTTTGGCTGAAAAAAATTCTATCCAATTAAATTGTGCTTTTTGACCCTTAAATAAAAGATCCCCACTTAAAGTCAATTTATCAGATGTTATTTTTGTTTTAATATCATATAAGGCAATTTTTTCTTTTAAAACCTCAATAGGTGTTGTAATTTTTTTAGCCAGACAATCAATTTCGATGCCACAATCTTTTAAATAAACATCCTTAAGCAATGGCAACATTATTTTAATATGATAATCAGCAACACCACCAAAACCCGATGGTTTAAATCCAATTTTATCTAAATAAGCCAATGGTTTTTGATTTGCAACCTCTAAAGCATTCTGAATATCACCTGATAACTTTGTATCTATTATAATATGTTGAATGTCTCCCGCTAAATCAGTAATGGTCGCTCGACTTTTAGTAAAATCCAGCTTATTAACCATTCCTTTATCAAGTTCAAACTGAATAATATCCTTTGTAAAAAGCCCAGAGCCTTTTATATTTTGTAAAGGTGGCAAATGACCAAAATAAGTTAATCCTAAATTTGAAAAATTAAATTGTCCCTTTACATCAAAACCTTTTTCTTCTGAAAACTCAATTAATGCCGCCAAATCACGTAATTCGGCTGATTTTAAATGCTCTTTCAACCAAAGATAAGGCGCACGCAATAAACCTGACGGAAAAACAGCCAATAATTCTTCTAATTTAATCAATTTTGGAAAAGTCATATTAAGTGCAAATTTTGGCGCATCATAAGGTGTTCTAATATCACCCATGATGGGACAATGCATAAAACCTAAAACAAAATCAGAGCCATCCAACAAAAATTTATTATCTTCCAACACATAACGTGCTTTTAAATTCATGCCCAAAGTTGATAATTCATCATGAATATTTAAATCGATTAATTGCGGCAAGAAAGAATCCAATGTTAATGAACCATGCCCTGATACAAAAATAGGTTTTTCTAATGACAATCCAAAAAGAGCCAAAGGCAAATTCGAAAATTTAAGTTCTGACTGTCCCTTCCCTGAATTTTCATCAAGCGTAAGATTTAGATCATATGCATAAGTAGATCCAAAATGACTATTCACATTTAATTTTAAGATTTCATCTTGTCTTTTTAATTCGATATCAAAAGGATCCAAATCAACAAGGTCAGAATTTATTTTAAGTTTATGAATAAAAATATCTTTAAGATCAGGTACTAATTTAAAAATTTCTTTAAACGAAAAATCATCTGATGTTTTATTTTGAAAATTTAAAGTACCAAGATTGATACTTGGTTCATAAAAGGCTAGTTTGTTGGGAATCAATTGCCCTTTTATCAAGGCAAAAGGATCAAAATAAAAAACAGTTTTCGGTAATATAATATCGCCGCCTACTATTTTTTCTTTAAATTGAATTGATTTTGCTTCAAGACCAAAACCATGTCTTGTAAAACTTAACTCTAATCCATTGATATCTTGTACAAAATCATTAAGCTCTGCATGGATTCTATCTTTTAAGAAATCGACAGGTACAGATACAATAGAAAGTACGCCTAAAATGGCAACAATACTCAATACACAAAAAAATAAAATTCTTAAAAACCAATTAATAGAATGTCGGGAGAGTCTTTTCAAATTAATCAACTTTCTCTAATGTTGATACTAGAATACACTCAAGGATGAAAACCACGCAATGACAGATTTAAATTATATTGACCTTTTGCAAGTATCTGAAGAACCGTGGCAGAGTTTTAATCAATTAGTAGACATTCTTCAAAAAAAAAGCCCCTATCTGAAAAATCTTATTGAACATCACAATGCCTTTATTGTTGATTTTATTCACCAAAATCCTGATTTATTTTGGCATAAATTTCTGTCCGAAATAAATGTAGCACCTGACGCAACTAAAGAAATTCTATCACGAAACATCCGAATGCTTAAACAAAAAGCCATGCTTTTTATAGCGCTTTGTGATTTAGGACGCATTTGGTCTCTTGAAAAGACAACATTAGCGCTCTCAAATTTTGCCGATGAAATTTTAAAAAAATGCCTCACACATCTTTTTAATGATGCATATTCAAAAGAACTTATCGCATCACCAACCCTTGAAAATGGTTATTTCATCATCGCTATGGGCAAATGGGGTTCTTTTGAACTTAATTATTCCAGCGATATCGATTTTATTATTTTTTATGATCCTACAAACCTTGGATATAAAGGCAAAAATATAGCCCAAAATTTTATTATCAAACTTTCACAACAATTAATTCAATTACTCGAAGAAGAAACAGATATTGGATTCGTTTTTCGAACGGATTTAAGACTTAGACCTGATCCCTATTCCTTCCCTATTGCGATCACAACCCAATCTGCCGAAGTTTATTATCAATCGCGTGCCGAAACTTGGGAAAGATCAGCTTATATCAAAGCACGGATCGCCGCAGGCGATATTGCGCGCGGTCAAGAATTTTTAGACTTCTTAAGACCATTCATCTGGCGGAAATATCTTGATTTTGCATCCATTCAAGATATTCAAAATTTACGACATCGTATTTTAAGTGCCCGCCCAACAGTCGCTGAAAAAATTAACAATTTTAACATTAAATTGGGACCTGGCGGGATTCGTGAAATTGAATTTTTTGCGCAATCCCAACAATTAATCTGGGGCGGCCGGAATCCTATCCTTAGAAACCCACAAACAATTGCAGCGCTTAATCTTCTTTCGACACATGGCTTCTCGCAAAATAAAGAAACACAAATATTGACGCAGGCTTATATTTTTTTCAGAGATATCGAACATCGCGTACAATTAATCAATAACGCTCAAACACATGATTTACCTGAAAAACAAGAAGATTGGGAGGGATTACAACTTTTAACAGGCTACACAAATATTAAACACTTTCAAGAAGATATTAAAACTCTTTTACTTGATACAGAACGCATCGTCCGCAAACTTTTTATGGAACTCGCACCGCAAAAAAGTGAAAGCTTTCACCTTAAAGAAAGCGAAAACGACGAAACAACCCATATATTGCTTAAAGAAGTTGGTTATAAAGACACCGAAAATGTAATACGTATTCTTAAAACATGGCATCATGGTCAATATCGTGTTTTACGCAATGAAAAAGCACGTAAAATTATTGAACATATCACGCATGATTTACTTAAAATTTTTGCCGAAACAAAAGATCCTGATCTTGCCTTACAACGATTTGATAATTTTCTAGCAAAATTACCCATGGGCGTGCAATTATTTTCACTTTTTCAAGCACGTCCTAAGTTATTGAAATTACTTACGAATATTATTGGTAACTCCCCCTATATATCCGATCTTTTATGTCAGTTCCCTGCCCTTTTTGATCTAACATTACTGCCGTCTTTTTACACAAAAATATCTGATAAAAAACGTGAACATGAATCTCTTCAAGAAGATCTTAAGCCCCTTCCCGATTTTCAAAGCAAACTTGATTTTTTACAACATTTCAGAACAGAGAAAAAATTTCAAATTGGTGTCCATGTTTTAGAAGAACTAAGTTCGAGCCCCGAAAAATCACTGACAATCCTTGCAGATATCATTATCGAAACACTTACCCAAGAAGTTTCAAACGAATTTCAAACGCAACAAGGCATTCTTCACGACTTAAATTTCGCAATTATTAGCTTTGGTAGCCTTGGTGCTTCCGAAATGACATTGGCTTCAGACCTTGACCTTGTTTTTATCTATGATGTTGAAAAAAATGAATCTGACTTCCAAAACGCCACTTCCCTTTTGCCTGCTCATTACATGTCACGTTTTTGCAAAAGATTGCTAACGGGTCTTACAAGCATTGGTAAAAATGGAAAACTCTATGAAGTCGATGTAAGGCTTCGTCCCACAGGCAATAGCGGTCCTATCATTCATACGTTTGAATCCTTCAAACAATATTATGAAAAAGATGCCTGGGTTTGGGAAATCATGGCATTGACCAAAGCACGCGTTCTTTGTGGCGATACATCACTTTGTCAAAAATTAAACACCTTTCTATCAAGTTTTTTAGCGCAAGATCGAGAACCTACAATCATCAAAACTGCACTTTTAGATATGCGCGAACGCATTAAAATTGAAAAAGGACAAGCTAACAACGATTTAATGAATCGTCCTGGTGGTATTGTTGATTTTAACTTCCTTATTCAATATCTAAAACTAATCCATGCGCCTAAAAGAGGTTTTGCTTTTCCACAAAACACACTTACAAGCTTGGAAATTTTTGAAACAATGAAAATTCTGAACCAAGACCAAATACTTAACTTAAAAAACGCCTATCGTCATTTCTTAAATTGGCGACATTACAAAGCACTTAAGATACAAAACGCAATAGACACAAACATATTGATTGATGCTAACAATATTGAACAATTATGGAAGGAAATCTTTATCGATGAGGTGGTGCCCACAGCCAGACTCGAACTGGCACGGCCCGTAAAGGCCGACGGATTTTAAGTCCGTTGCGTCTACCATTCCGCCATGTGGGCATAGCACAAATATTTACACGTATTTGAACCCATTGTCTATATTTTGTTATCATTTTTTTTAAAAAAATTTTACACGCTTAAAAAACTTTCACGTGCCTTCTAGCTGAAATCCTTATCTAACGACTATATTGCGAAAGAAATTTATCCCATTGTAAAATTATACATATTCATATTTTACAACACCAAAAAACAACATAAAAACACGAAGTTAAAAAATCTTTTATTATTATATTTGAACAGCATAAAAATCGAACATTATCAATTCACACTTATGTTTTTAAAAAACATATTGTAATTCATACAATTATTGTTTATGTTGTTTTAAATTATTTTTATTTAAAACATTGGATTCAATATAATGAAAAAAAATACAGCATTAGCTTTATTGCTTTTAAACTTATCTTCTTTTTCTGCTTTTTCAGCAGGCAATGAATGTGATAATAATATTATTATTGATAGTTTAGTGCCAAACCAAAATATTGATAATTTAGTACCAAACCCAGTGCAACAAAGAATAATCAACCAAACAAACGCCTTGTTTCACCAACACCTTAAGAAAAAAAATTTACCAACTGAAAATTATTTTGAAATTATAAACATAACCAACAAAATTTCTTACAAGGAAAACTGGAATTATTATGAAATTTCCAGATTTATAAATATAATTTTTGACTTAAATTTAAATATCAATGACCTTAAAAATATTATTGAATTAAGTTTTGAACTATTAAAAAACACATCCTCTAAACCACGTGATTACGAAGCCCTTTCTAAATTTATTTTAAAAAAAGACCTACATAACAACAATAATGTTCTTGAATTTTTAAAAGACATCCTGAAAGATAACAATTTAGACTTAAAAAGCGGCCTTACGCCCTTTATTGAAGCTATTTGTGATACAAGTGACGAAGGCCGTTCAAATTTATTAGATTGGAAAAAAAATATTTTTACGTTTTTACCCTGCGCACGTATAAATACAGATGCATTCAGCAAACTATTTCACTATATAGCAAACAATCCTTCGCAAAAACCATCTGAACACCATGTCTTGTTCTTAAAACTTTTAGGTCAAAAAGAATTAACGCATTCAATTAATGATACATTAGTTAATGCTTTAATAAACTCACATCACGCTGATTTTAAAGCTGCCATAATACTTTTAGAGATAATTTTTGCGACCCATCCTTCATGGGCATACAATGATTGTCTTGCTATATCCCAATACATTCTTGATCGCGCTATGTCACTAGAATTTGTTGAACGATTTGATTTTGCATCAAACCTGATAGAAAACAGTAATTGGAGTGTTGAAGATTACATAAAATATGTTAATGACCTCTATTTATTACCCGAACAAGATTTTAAAAACATTGCCCCACTTTTTGATAAAATATTTACAATAAATCCTCCATGGGATTATTATAATTATCAACCTATATGTGAATACATAATTAAAAACCATAAAGAACTTAACTTTATTGAACGTTTTAATGTCTCTTGCAACCTATTAAACACTAAAAAAATATGTCATTTTTTATATATACAATACATCAAAAAGATCTGCATGCTGCCTGAACAAACCTTTAAAAATGCCCCATTGCTTTTTGATACATTAAATTCTGTAAATTCTTCTTGGACTGATCATCACTTTCTATCCATATTTTCAGAAGTTCTAAATAAAGCAAAACAACAAAACTTCATCAAAATATTTAATTATGTATGCAGCATATTAGATAATAATATAAATATAAAAGCAGTTGATTTTGAAGATTATATTGAATATTTCTCTTTATTCAATGAAAAAGAATTTACAGATTTTGAGTTCTTCTTTAAATTTTTAACGCTTACTTCTTCAACAAAAAAAATAAAACGTTTTTCTTACGAGGATGAAGAAAATGATTTTTTTGGCATTGAAATTAACAACAAATGGATAGATTATGAAACACCAAAAAAATTTGTAAAACATATTTCTTCAATTTTTAAAAAAAATTCAAAAGAATTATCAGATATAATTCCAAAACATAAATCTTTTTCTGAATTCAAAAATCTTGTAAATCTTATTAATAAAATTTGCGCATCTATGGATATAATAGAACAATCTGAAATTTTAAACTTTTTAGAAAACAAAAACTGGTCCCCAAAAAACAATATAAAATTTATAGAATATATACCATTTTTAAAAAACAAGAATAATA
>JAUXUR010000067.1 GCA_030680745.1 Alphaproteobacteria bacterium | reverse complement strand
AAATTATATTCTTTATTTACTTATGGTATTGATTTTATAAAAAATAATATTTCATTTGAAAAAATAAATCGATGTAATTATGTTAATTTTTTGCTAGCATTTGTTATAGATTTAATTGGTTAAAAGTGTCGTGTACTATGGCAAATTTTTTAAACATCGTTTTACCTCGTTTTAAGTAACCACTTATCAGTCACATTAGCTTACTTAATAAGATATTATGCCCTATGTTGCAATCTTTTTTTCACTAATATTTTAATAAAAAATAAGATTTATGATAAATTTATTGTAATAATATAAAAAAATAACATTTATTAAACTAATGGCATAATATAGTGCTGTAAGTTTATATAAAAGTAATTTTATTTAACAATAAAATGATTTAATCTTTTTAATTTTAAACAATATATTCAAAAATACTTTTTTATATCAATGTGTTAATGATGTTTTCGCTTTTGCTTAATCCATTGATATCTAAATTTAATGATTTTTTAGATTTATGTAGATTGTTGTTTATTTGGTTTACAATAATATCCACGGTTAATGATGTGTGATCAATATAATCTAAATTAAATAATTGGAGCCGTTTAAGCTGCTCATCTTCTTTTTGTGTGTAAAAAGGGATAAAAAGGGATGGGGCTTCGGATAATACAATCTCTAGAAAACTATTATACCCAGCTTCTGAAATGATAAAGGCGCATTGGCTGAGGTTTTTACTTAAATTGGGGATGGATTTTTGTATGGTAATGCCTTCGTCCAGGTAATCGTTGTTTTGGGTTCCTATAATGATCCAAGGATTGTTTTTGAAGATCGTTTTGGGTTTGGCCTTACGTAATAGATCAAGCCAGTTGCAATGAGTGTTTCTGCCGCCTTGAAAGGCTATAACAGATTTTTTGAACAATGTACTATCAAGTGTGGGTTTGGCCTGTTGAAATATATAGCCTGTAAAAAATAAGCTGGGTTTTACATTTGCATAATCAGTCCAATATGCAGCACATTTTTGATCACCATGAATTAAAACAGCATCATAATAATTGTTTAAAATTTCTTTTATTTTAAGAATCTTTGATGAGGGAAGGGACACTAAAATATCGCGCACAGATCCTATAATTTTTAAGTTATTAGATTTTGCTTTTTTAAGAAGGGGAATAAGCTCCCCTTTAAGCATATGACGTCCAAAAGGAAAATGTTCTGTAATTAAAAGATCAGGCTTGAACGCGTCAAATGCATCAAGCAATATTTTTCGCCGTTGATCTAAATAATTTGAATCTGGTTGAATATCTAAATCTGCTAGAAGATTAAAATTTTCGTCTTTTGTGTATAAGGGAGGCAATTGACAAATATTTGTTAAGCTTTTTAATAGATTTGGATTTGGGCATCCACCTGTTACCAAAAGAACTTGGTGTCCTTTGGAGGATAATGTTTCAGCAAGCAAAGAAGCACGTTTTAAATGCCCGATGCCTAATAAATGCTGAACATATAGAAAAATCCGCAATATTTGTGCCTTCGTTTATGAAATGAACGTATCTTCTAACTTATTGAAATTAAGTAACTCCCAAGCCCCCTACGCCCCGCGGCCATATCATTCCTTAAGTATAAACACCCACCCCCTTCCTACGTCCCGCGACTTGTTCGCGGGATCCAGAAAGTGTTTGAGAAGTTTCTGTAAATAGTTATAACGGCCTTTTGCACCATGGATCCCGCGGACAAGCCGCGGGACGTAGGAGGTGGAGTAAGCAATTATCATTAATTATCAATAGCCTGTAATACGTATGGGCAATGACATGGCCGCGGGACGTAAGAAAAGAGGTGTTTAAAACTCTCACCCAACTTCTGGGTAGTTACATTAAATGCTAAATAGATTGGCATTTAAAAGTACTCGAATTATTTCAAAATGTGGGTAGAAAGATGAGCGGTGCGGCAAGCTGCGTGTATCTTTTTATACAGGAGCATTGCGAATCCCGAAATCTGACGCCCTCCACAGTTTAAAAGAAGAAGAGGTTAGCTGACAATGGGCATCAGAACATATAAAGCTGATCCATCGTCTTTGCCTTTAAGCATAATGGCTGATTCTGCATCAATCACTTGAAGCTCGATCATATCACCTTTGATATGACGTGCCGCTTCAATAAGATAATCTGCATTAAAAACGGTGCCGATTTGATCAATTTCGCTTACAACTGAAATCTCTTCAAAACCAGAACCATTTTTACTGCCTGGGACTGAAAATCTAAGTTGATTTTCAGATATTTGTGCGTCAATAGCGCGTAAAATAGGGTCTGCAACAATGGCCATACGGTCAGCTGCGCGGACAAGACCATCTTTCGAAACATGAACTTTGCGTATATCGCCTTTTGGAAGCGCTAATGTGTAATCAGGATATTGACCATTGACCAGTTTCGAAATAAGGCAAATGGATCCAAATTTGACACATAAAGATGTTTGAGAAACATCGCATTCTAAAAGGATGTTTTCTTCTTGAGAAGCCAAAAGACGGCATAAGACATCTGTTGTTTTGGCCGGTAATATGATGCCTGGAAAATCAGGTAAAGCTGTCGCAAAAGGTGTTGTGATTTTAGCTAAGCGATGACCATCAGTTGCTATGGCACATAATTCTGGTCGCCCTGTGTTATCTTCTTGATTGTTTAGTGGAAAAAGATAAACACCACTTAAAAAATGGCGGACTTCTTCTTCGGCCATAGAAAAACGGCTGCGGTTTAAAACATCGCGTAATTGGCCTGCACTCATTTGAAAATGCCAGGGATATTCAGATGGTCTAATGTCAGGGAAAAGATTTTTTTCTAAATAGCTTAAGGTGTAATTAAGTTTATCAGTTGATAATTTAAATGTTGATAAAGGTTGCCCTAATTCATTTGATTCAACTTCAAATTGAATTTCGCATCCATTGGGTAATCTTGTTACAATGTCATTGAGCATATGCGCGGGCGCCACGATCGCACCTGTTTTTTCAACAAGGTGTAATGGCAATTTTTCAAGAATAGCGATATCCATATTGGTTGACGTTAAGGTCAATTCTTGGGGATCAACAACCATTAAAATATTTGATAAAACGGGATTAGGCGTTTTTTTATCAACAACGGATAAAACACGTTGTAAGGCGGTTTTAAGTAAGGATTGGTCGATTGAAAACTTCATTTTATCCCTTTATGACTCTAATATACGTCGTAACAATCTTATATCTTCTGATAATGTAATGTCTTCTTTTAACATCTCTTGGATCGTTTTAGAAGCATGCATGACCGTTGTGTGGTCTCGTCCGCCAAATTTACGACCAATTTCAGGATAAGAATAAGGTGTTAATTGTTTAGTAAGGTACATTGCGACTTGTCGTGGGCGTGCAATGGCACGTGATCTTTTGCTGGAATGCATGTCCGATATTCGGATATTGTAATGTTCTGCAACCTTACGTTGTATTTCGTCAATCGTGACCCGCCTGTCATTGGCTCTGATTAAATCACGTAATAATTCTTGCGCCATTTCAAGGTTGATTTCATGGCCAACCAACGTTGATTGATAGACAACGCGATTCAGTGCGCCTTCTAATTCACGTACGTTTGACGTTATTTTGTGCGCTAAAAATTCAAGAACTTTATCAGGCACAATGGCTTTTAAATTTTCTGCCTTGGCTTGCAATATGCTTAAACGCAATTCATAGGTTGTTGGATGAATATCAGCAACGAGGCCCCAGCCTAAACGAGATTTTAAACGTTCTTCCATGCCGTCTAAATCAGAAGGAGATTTATCGGCGGAGACAATGATTTGATGGTTCTGATCAACAAGCGCATTAAAGGTATGAAAAAATTCTTCTTGCGTTGAATCTTTACCGCTGATGAATTGTACATCGTCAATCATAAGGACGTTAACGGTTCTGAATTGTTCTTTAAAAGAAACGGTGTCTTTGAAACGTAACGCTTTAACAAATTGATACATGAATTTTTCAGCAGAAATATAAAGCACTTTACGTTCTGGGTTAACTTCTTTGATACGTGCGGCAATTGCGTGCATTAAATGTGTTTTACCTAAGCCAACGCCACCATAAAGGAATAATGGGTTGAAAATGACTTTATCTGATTCAGCAACACGTTGCGCTGCGGCAAAAGCAAGTTCGTTTGGTTTGCCAACAACAAAATTATCAAAGGTAAGTCTAGGATCAAGCGATATGCTTAATTTATCATAGGCGAAAGGGGAGTCGTCACTGCTTTCGCTTTCTGGTGTGCTTGTGAAGTGCGTATTTTCTTTTGGCTGTTCGACTGAAGCAATTGATGAATGCGTGAGGGGCGTTAATGAAACAATAAGATCTATTTGATGAATGGATGGGTTTACTTGGTGCCATAAAACACGAATACGATCTACATAATGTGTTGTAACCCAATCACGCATGAAGCGGGTTGGTGCTGCAATCTGAACGCTGCCAGCAAAATTTTCCTGAACAATTAAAGGCATGATCCAGCTACGATGGGCAGCCTCGCCTAATTCTTGACGTAATAGATCTTTTACAACGCCCCATTGAAGCTGAATATAGTCATCAAGTGGATGCTCTTCGGTGAAGGATCCTTGTAGCGGGGTTAATATTTCAGCAAAATCGGTCATTCAAAAGCTTACCTTGAGCGTGGGTTTCTAAGTTTTTTGTTATTTCAACGTACCAAAGACTAAAACATTGTTATTATTATTTAATGTAGCTTTGTTTTGTTTGTTCTTTTATAGTCATATACACGAAAAATGATTACAAAAGAATAGCTTGTAATCTATTTTGACTTATTTGTATTTATGTCTAGAAGAAGAGAGTAGCCTCCTAATCCTAACAGCACAACTGGAACAAAACAAGAACATGCAAAAAAAAATTTCAATAAAATTAAAGCATTATAAGTATAACAAGGGAAACCAAGCTCCTTGAAAGGAGCCTGTTGACCTATATAATTTTAGGAAGAAAAATTAAGCGGAAAGTGTTTTGATGCGCTGTGATAAGCGAGAAATCTTACGTGCAACAGTATTCTTATGCAGTACGCCTTTAGAGGCGCCACGATGAAGTTCTGGTTGTGCAGCGATCAACGCATTCTTTGCAAGTTCAGCATTACCGCTGAGAATTGCAGTTTCAACCTTTTTAACAAATGTACGAATGCGGCTAACACGAGCACGATTTATATCTGTACGTCTTTCCGTCAGACGAATATTTTGTTTTGCCGTTTTTGTATTGGCCATTCTAAAAACCTTTTACATATTGTTATGTATGAATGATAACATGTGAATGAGGTTCTTTATAGAGCTTTTGATGATTAAAGTCAATTCTTTTTGAAGAAGTTGATGGTAAATTTTTTAGAAATTTGATGGTCTTTTTTTGAATTGCGCCCGCTATTAAGTCTTTAGCTTCGAATCATGTAAAAATAAGTTATATTTATCAACTAATTATAAAAAATATTCAATTTTTTAAAAATAATTTTGTATCTTAATCATTTTTTAAGCACCCCCCCCTTAAGATGAATGTAAGAAGAAGAAAAAAAGAAAAAACACACAACGCAAACAATAGTCTTAGGAGGACAATATGAGAAGTTTATCATTAATCACGTTCGCACTCGCACTTGGTCTTTTTTCAATTAAATCTTATGCCGAAGAAGTTCCAGCTGAGGTACCAATGACTGAAGAAACTTTTTCAGAAGATTTTGGTGGGGACTGGGGTGGGGATCCTATCAGTAATGTCAAAACAAATATCGACTTAACGATTAAAAACTACGGTAACTCATTAACGAATACAACGATTGAAAATATTGATTCGTCAACTGTTGATGTGGGTGCCGCTGGTAACACTGTGCTTCTTGAAGGTACTGTTGAAAACTTTTCCATGGCAGCGGAAAGCTATGGCGACAATACAGCTTTAGCGACAGTAAGTGGAGTAACGGCTTCCACTGTTGGTGTGATCTCCGCTGGTAACGCTGTCACATTGAGATAGTTAAGCACAAAAATAGACAATCAATACAATATAATCTTAGGAGGACGTTATGAAAAAATTTTCAATGATCGCTTTTGCATTTGCAATCACTGTGTTCACAATTAAAGCTTATGCTGAAGAAATACCTGCTGAAGTACCAATGACTGAAGAAACTTTTTCAGAAGATTTTGGTGGTGACTGGGGTGGGGATCCTATCAGTAATGTCAAAACAAATATCGACTTAACGCTTAAAAACTACGGTAACTCATTAACGAATGCAACGATTGAAAATATTGATTCTTCAACAGTTGATGTGGGTGCCGCTGGTAACACTGTGCTTCTTGAAGGTACGGTTGAAAACTTTTCCATGGCAGCGGAAAGCTATGGTGACAATACGGCTTTGGGAATAGTGAGTGGTGTAACTGCTTCTAGTGTTGGTGTGATCTCAGCTGGTAATGCTGTTACATTGAGATAATTAACTATAAATTACCGTAATGAGCCCTCTCTTAGGAGAGGGTTCGTCATACTAGCGTTTTGTTTTTGCAGAAATTAATGAAATAGGGTAACTGCCCAGGAGGGTGTGCGAATTTTGAACATCTCACCTCCTGCGGCTTGACCGCGGGATCCATAAAACTTGTTGAAAAGTATCGATAAATATTTACATTTTACTTTTTCAGCATGGACCCCAAGGGGCTTGCCGCTGAGCGTAGGAGGGGGGCTGGGTAGTTATGAAATTATGCTGGACTAAAAACGAAATAAAGAGATAAAAAGCAATAATTTAGGATGGAGGAAGAAATGAAGAAAATGATTTATATCCTGGCTCTTGTGTTTGTAACGGGAATGCCTTCTTTCTCAAACGCTGATCCTTTTGTCAAAAACAATTTAAGTATTGAGCAGATGAATTATGGTAATGCAAGTGCAACGTCAAAAATTGATAGTATTGATGCATCATTTGTTCAGGTTGGCGCTGCGGGTAATACGATAAACTTAAGTGGTAATGTTGAAAATTCAGTTTTTTTCATGCAAAGCTACGGCAACATGATAGCTGACGCTCAAGTTTCGAATGTGAGTAACTCATACATTCAGGTTAATGCAATTGGAAATTCTATAACTTTTAGATAATAAATAATAAATTTGATAAACTGACTCAATTATGATGTTATATTTTTTAGTATTTAATTTTTTATTTTAAAAATGTTATGTTACGCTCATCTTAGCAACACAAATAAATAATCCTGTAGGAAGATATGAGAAACATTTCCATGTGGGCTGTTATTGCAGCTTTTTTTTCATGTAACGTTATTGCTATTGACGCAAGTTCTTTGAATCCTTTAAATTCAGTGAATTCAGCTAATGCTACGCCTCCAGGGAATTCAGTTATTGTTGTTAATTCTGGTGATTCTGCTGATGATCCCATGACAAGCTATGGTGATGTAAGCAAAAACGTCAATGTTCAAGATATTGATTCTTCGGCTGTTCAGATTGGTTCTTCGGGTAATATAACAACGCTTTCAGGCCCTATCGATAAACTTCAAATTGCAGCTGAAAATTATGGTGATATGGCGATAGATGTGAATGTGAGTAAAGTCACTGGTTCTAGCATTAGTATCAAAGCGGCCGGTAATGCGATTAGAGTGAAATAATTTTTCTTTATAGGATCGTGTCATATTGAAATGTTGGTAATCTTATAAGAACATGAACGCAATATTAAGGAAGTTGTTGTTAATATTACGTTCACAGGCATCACTTTTTAATCAAGAATAACGTTGTTATCCACAATCACATGATCATCTTCATTAATCTCGCTTAAAATACCCAATTTAGTTAATAATAACCCTACAGCAAGATGTGTTGCCCCTGTTTGGTTATACAAAAGATCGTTAACTTGCTCTTCAATGTTAACTTCATCAATAATATTGCCTTCGCTCATACTTTTGGCAATTTCTTTATCGCGTAATTGTTCTTTCGCAGCAACACGTATCATATCCCAGATAATGTTTTCGCCCGTTCCTGGTGCCGTAATACTTAATATAGAATCATCAATCATCTCTTTAACATGATTGATGATTCTATATTTGTTTCATTTAAAATATCCGTATAAAATACGTAGATGATAATTTGTGCGCGTAACATAGAACAAGACGATAAGTTCTGGATGTTTGCGAAACATAGATATGTCTTTAAAAAAAGAAACAAAAAAACTCTTGATTTCATGGCCTTTTTTGCTATTTGAAAGCGCATAAAATTATGCTAACCTCTTAGGGTTAAAAGGAAATCCAGTTAAAAGTAGGGTCTCCAAGCTATAAGGGAAAGTTTGAATGAGCAATCGTAATCGGCCAATTTCACCCCATTTGCAAATCTATAAGCCTCAACTTACCTCGATATTATCCATTACACACCGTTTGACGGGGATGGGTCTTGCTTTTGGTTCATTGGCTCTTGTTTATTTTTTAGTCTCGTTGATGAATGGTCCAGAATCCTATGAAGCTACTAAACATTTCTTTAGATCTTGGATTGGACTTGCGTTGCTTTTTGGTTGTGCGCTCGGTGTTTCTTTTCATATTTTGAACGGCATTCGCCATTTGTTTTGGGATGCAGGACGTGGTTTGGATCTTAAATCTGTTTATGCCTCTGGATGGATAACGATTATTGGTACGTTACTTTTAACAGGTCTTATTTCGGGAATTGTTTTATGCCAGCTTTAGAGAAAAAAATGATTTTAAAAGAACCTCTTGCGCGCGTTAAAGGTCATGGATCTGCCAAAGATGGCGTAATGCATTGGATTGCGCAACGATTAACGTCAATTGCTCTTATTCCTTTAATGATCTGGTTTGTGATTTCGTTGTTGATGCGACTGCATGAAAATTATCAAGGTTTTGTTGCATGGATTGCCTCGCCCTTAACTTCTGTTCTTTTAACATTGTTTGTCGTGACCCTTTTTTATCATATGTGGTTAGGGTTAAAGGTTGTGATTGAAGATTATGTTTCAACACCGATGAAACGATATACGACGCTGATTTTCCTTAAATTTTCGTTATTTTTTTTAGCAACTTTATCAATTTTCGCAATTCTTAAAATTGCTTTAGGAGCTTAATTTAGATGTCAAAAGCCTATCCCATTACTGATCACTTTTATGATGTTATTGTTGTCGGCGCCGGTGGTGCTGGATTGCGTGCTACTTTAGGTATGGCGCATGCGGGTCTTAAAACAGCTTGTATCACCAAAGTATTTCCAACACGTAGTCATACAGTTGCAGCGCAAGGTGGCGTTGCAGCATCTTTGGGGAATATCACTGAAGATGATTGGCGTTTTCATATGTATGATACCGTCAAAGGCTCTGATTGGTTGGGTGATCAAGACGCTATTGAATATATGTGTCGCCATGCAAAAGAAGCGGTGATTGAGCTTGAACATTTTGGCGTGCCTTTTTCGCGCACCGATGATGGTCGTATTTATCAGCGTGCATTTGGTGGCCATACCACGAATTACGGTAAAGAAATGGCAAGACGCGCTTGTGCAGCGGCTGACAGAACGGGTCATGCTGTATTGCATACGCTTTATCAACAATCCTTAAAACATAATGCGAATTTTTACGTTGAATATTTTGCAACTGACTTATTGATGGATGAAGAAGGCGTTTGTCGTGGTGTTTTGGCATGGAATTTAGATGATGGCACATTGCATCGATTCCGCGGTCACATGACAGTTTTGGCGACGGGCGGTTATGGTCGTGCTTATTTTTCATGTACATCAGCGCATACGTGCACTGGTGATGGTGCTGGTATGGCAACGCGTGCCGGTTTGCCGCTTCAAGATATGGAATTTGTTCAATTTCATCCAACAGGTATTTATGGCGTCGGTCCCTTAATCACCGAAGGCGCACGCGGCGAAGGTGGTTTTCTTGTGAATTCTGAAGGCGAACGTTTTATGGAACGTTATGCTAAAACGGCCAAGGATTTAGCATCGCGTGATGTTGTATCGCGTGCGATTACGATTGAAATTCGAGAAGGTCGTGGTGTTGGGCCGCTGAAAGATTATATCAATCTTCAATTACATCATTTGGATCCTGATGTTATTCATCAGCGTTTGCCAGGTATCGCAGAAACAGCCCGCATTTTTGCCAATGTTGATGTGACCAAAGAGCCGATTCCTGTGATTCCAACCGTACATTATAATATGGGTGGGATTCCAACCAATTATATGGCTGAAGTTATTCGTCCAACAGCTGATAATCCAGATGCAACTTGTCCAGGTCTTATGGCCATAGGCGAGGGCGCTTCTGTATCGGTGCATGGTGCCAATCGTTTAGGGTGTAATTCCTTATTGGATATCATTGTGTTTGGTCGAGCAGCAGCTTTGCGTACAAAAGATTTGGTGAAACCCAATACGCCGCATAAGGATTTAAATCCAAGTATTACAGAAAAAGCGTTAGCGCATTTTGATCGCGTAAGACAATCGAATGGATCGCTTAAAACAAGTGAAATTAGACTGAACATGCAACGCACGATGCAAGATTATTGTGCTGTCTTCAGAACAGAAGACGTGTTGCGTGAGGGTATTGAAAAATTAGATAAAATCGCTACTTCTTTGGCAGATTTAAAAGTATCAGATCGTTCGCTTATTTGGAATAGTGATTTATTGGAAGCTTTCGAGCTTGAAAATTTGATGGAGCAAGCCCTTGCAACCATTCACTCGGCTGAAGCACGTAAGGAAAGCAGAGGCGGTCATGCACGTGAAGATTTTGCGAAGCGTGATGACGTGAATTGGATGAAGCATAGTCTGTCATATCGTGATGAATCAGGTAAAGTGAGACTTTCCTATAGGCCAGTCCATTATTATACGTTAAGTTCAGATGTACAGGTGTTTCCACCACAAGAACGCGTCTATTAAAATTAAATGTCAAAATGAAGGACAAATTCGGTTCGCTATATAGTAAAATGAATTGAAAAAGCTATATGTTGAAAATTAATGTAAAATATAAGAGTTCGTCATTGCGAAAATGCCTGAGTGCTTTTGCACAAAGGCGTTTGTGGCAATCCACATTTGAATCCTTAAATCAAATAAAAGTGTGGATTGCCGCGCATAGCCTTGCGTACACGCTTGGCTATTCTCGCAATGACGGGTTTTGAGGATTCGAATCATTTCACTATAGTTGATAGAGTTGAGGAGTAGACAAGGAAAAACGAACGAAATGTATCTCTATATACATAAGTGAGGCATGACGATGTATCCTTCCAATGTCTATCGACTATATACTAAACTTTACGTTCTTAATGTTAACGAGGCTTTAAAAAAATGGTTGAATTTGCACTTCCAAAAAATTCAAAAATAACAAAAGGTAAAGAGGTTAAAGCCTTAGGTATACCAAAAAATCCAAGACATGTGAAAGTATATCGTTGGAACCCTGATGATGGTCAAAATCCATCTTTAGATGATTTTGAAATTGATTTAGATGAATGTGGTCCAATGGTGTTGGATGCGCTGATTAAAATTAAAGATCAGGTCGATTCAACGTTGACATTTAGACGCTCTTGTCGAGAAGGTATTTGTGGGTCTTGTGCTATGAATATTGATGGAACGAATACCCTTGCTTGCACCAAACCGATTGATGAAATCTGTGGTGATATCAAAATTTATCCTTTACCCCATATGCCGGTGATTAAAGATCTTGTGCCAGATCTCACACAAGCTTATGCCCAATATGCCTCGATTAAACCATGGCTACAAAATGATAGCCCAGTGTCGAGCACAAAAGAAAGACTTCAAAGCCCCGAAGAACGCGAAAAATTAGACGGTACTTGGGAATGTATTCTTTGCTTTTCGTGTACAACATCGTGCCCCAGTTATTGGTGGAATGGTGATCGTTATTTAGGGCCTGCTATTTTATTACAAGCGCATCGTTGGATTTTTGATTCGCGTGATGATGCTACAGGCGAACGCCTTGATGAGCTTGAAGATCCGTTCAGACTATATCGCTGTCACACGATTATGAATTGTACTAAAACATGCCCCAAAGGCTTGAATCCTGCGCAAAAAATTGCGGATATTAAACAGAAAATGGTTGAGCGGGTTTAACATCTTGACATTTCATGATAATTTTATTAACTAACTGAAAAATATAGAAACTTTGTCATTGCGTGTTGCCCATTACCTAAAAAGTGCGAACTTAAAAGGAGTGACCAAATCTTATCTTTGGAAGAGGGGCATTTTTGTCTTTAGAAGGAGCATAGCTCCATGCTAATGTTCCCTCGGTCGTCATTGCGAGTTTCCTACCACCTAAAAGGGTCGGACTTAAAAGGAATGACCAAATTCGCAAACGTGTGTATAAAAAGCTTGTGCGACCTGGAGGCCGTC
>JAUXUR010000066.1 GCA_030680745.1 Alphaproteobacteria bacterium | reverse complement strand
CGATATTTTCTATATATTACTATTGAATTTTTATGTATAGTCAGTTAACTTTCAATTCAAACAAGAGTACAAGTTGTTTTTACTTAAATTTAAATAACGAAATATTAATGGAGTTCCTATGAAAAGAACAATAGCATTACTTCTTTGCGTGTTAACACAACCCCTACACGCTGAAAACTTCTTAGAGCAAAAGATCGACGCCTATATCGCACAAGCACAAGCAGATGCATCCGTGAAACCTCACTGGGATCTATTAAAACAAAATAATTACGTTGAACATACTGGACCTGATGCCGAATACAGAACTCGATATGTTGACCTTCAAGGTATTATCGAATCAGCTTTAGCCGATGAAAAAAATATCAATGTAACTGCTATTATTCATACAGCTACACCTCCAACACCCTTGCGCGCGGCTGACGGAGAAATAACGCCTGGATTATTATCCCCTGAAGTTACTGCTGATCCAAAACTTATTGCGACAGTAACAAAACGTTGCAACATTCTTCGTCGTTTTTTAGCGAATGGAAAAAAACTTTATGCTGCTTATCCAAAAGCCATATTATCTACTCCAGTTCCTGGTATAAAGATATATGATGACCTTTGTGCAGAAAATAAAAACCTGAATGACAGACCATTTGAAGGTGGTTTTGCAAAAAGTGACCTAACTGGCGCTACTTATTTTATCCAGATCCCTGGAGAAAATGAACCTATAGTCTTTTCTATCATGGCATTGCAAGCAAATGATGCACAACCAGAAGCCAAATGGGCCATGTGGTATGGACCATTAAGCAACGCTAACGTAAATGTACGTGCAGAACAAATTCTAACTTTTCTAAAAGAAAAAAATATTGCACTTGATTTAAACTAAAAAAATAAGACTATTTTGTATTCCGTTGTTACCCTGGACTCGTTGAAACGAAGCTTCATACGTAGATCCAGGGTCCAGATTAAAATAAATGCTCGTAGAGCATGACTTTTTTATTTAAAAATTTCGAACATAATATTCGAAGCATCAATGCTCGCTGTAGCTTGAAACTATATTTGGTCGAGTCACCCATGGCATTTCAGCCCCTAACTTACAAAAAATATACCACCTACATATCATTCTGCATCTGACCGAACAAACATAGGCGAACTTGGAGCATAATGTTCTTCTTTAGTTTGCGTTGACATGGTGTTTAAATATTGTTCTTTCATGCCCCGCCAAAGATCATAACTACCCCCATGCTTTCCGTCTTGAATCTGCCACACTTCATTAAGATGAATAAAAGTTTGAGCCTGCTCAACAATAATTGTCTGTGCAGCTTTTAATAATTTCACAAGATATTTTTTGCTCACATCATCAAGCCTTGCTTTTTCGTCCAAGTTTGCTTGAATGCGAACGTAATTTTTACCTAATTTTTCGCTCATTTTACGGTCAGTTTCTGCCATTTGCGCACTCATAAAATCTTGAACAATTTCAGCTGCATTTATTTTGCCTAAATTAGAATGACTTTTTGATTTAGGTGACTTACCTGTTCCTATTGAAATAACAATAAAATCCGCTTCCTGTTTATGAGGAAAAAGTTTACGTGCAACTTCATATGCTTGCTCTGATGGATTATTCGCGATTAACCCACCATCACGTAAAACCTGCACTTGTTTTTCTTTTTTAACACCCTCAATAGACTCAGTCTCAAGGTTATTTTTAACGGATTTAAAAAAAGTAGGTGCTGCTGCCGTCACACGCGCTGCTTTATAAATACGATGATCAAATGTTTCATCAAGATAGACGTCTACACTAGAATAAAGCTTTAATTTTTTAGCATTACTATCAAACCCAGTCAAAACAACAGGTGTTAACATATCACCTAATCTATATCTTCTTGTATAACGTTTTTTTATAAATTTCTCTAAACCCGAATCCCTATATTTTGCGCGGGCTAAACCTCCATGCGCTAAAGGATTTTTACTTTTTCGAAAAATTAACTTTTTATCTTTAATATAAAATTCTACAATTTCTTTTGCAGCATAAAGTGGTTGATTATAAATACACCGATCAGGAACCCCAATTGCAGCAGCAATTAAACCGCCTGTTGATGTACCACCCACAACATCAAAAAGTTCATGAATTTTTTTTCCAGTTATAGCTTCAATATACGCCAAAATATAAGCTGGAATAATGCCCCTTATTCCCCCACCATCTAAGGCTAAAATTATAACTTTTTTTTTGCAATCTTCTACACAAGGAACAATTTGATGTTTAGAAATTATACTATTTTCTTTTGCTATTGGATTCAAAAAAAAATTGTTTCCACCTTCAGGAGAAAGTTTGTTTTTATATTCAACTAGCTCATTTAAATCTGAACGAAGAAGAGCCATAAGTTTTTTTTTATAAGATTGTTTATTTTTAGGTTTTTTATCTTTTATTTTCTCTCTTTTATGTTTTCTTTCTTTGATGTGAACCATATCATTTTTAGACACATCAATTTTAGAATGCTTGTTTTTTGGTACTTCTTTAACTTCATTATCAGAATTTGCCTCTAACGATTTCAAATTTAATGATAAAACAAATGTTACAAAACCAAGTAAAACAAAAAACCGCATTAAACTCTCCACCCAACATTTTTTTATTTATTCTTATTTTCGATTATAATCCGCTAGCTTTATACAAGACAAGGCATAATGCGCAATGCGTATTCTTTATCAATCTACCGAACAATTTTTTTATGCTAGAGATTTGCTACACATCTTTATTTTCGTAAAAACCTTGAAGCGAAGCTTCGAAGGCAGATTCAGGATTGTATCTTAAAAACCTAGCATGATTGAGTGAAATTAGTCATGATAATGGCAGAAGACTTTGTATTTCAGGACAGACCTAAAAGGTCGGTTGGATCCTAAAGCTTCTGCCCACGATCTTATATTTTAATCTAGACCAACAATCTTGATTAAAACCTTACATCTTATAGGTTCCCATCGGAGTAAAGAACATGTTGTACGTTCAACAAAAATTCCACTTACACTATATAGCCTTGAATGGCATCAGCAATTTTAAATCCCGAATACATCCCATCCCAATTATTACTCTCTACAAGACTTTTTAGAGCCTGAACAACAAAAGCACGATCTGCCGGCTGTATTTGAGTAAGTCTATAAACGAACATACAAAAATCAGTTGAATGCCAATTTTTTCTACCAGGAAATTCTCTTACCAACTGAACAAAAAAATCAAGATCTTCCAAATTTACGCGTGAAATTGAGTTAACAAAAAGACTAGCATCATTTGACTGAACAATTTGTCCTTCATCAAAAAGTTCTTTAGCATAAAAAATAATAGTTTCTCTATCTTCTGCTCTTATATTAAGTATTGAATTGATAACATAGTGATGATCATACCAATCCCAATTCTTTCCCTCAGCAAAATTTTTTGCAAGATCTTCTATAATTACTTTCTCCGAATCTTCAACTTCAGCTGCATAATGATTATATTTCAAAGAATTATAATCATAAATATGTGCTTCACCTGCACCTTCTTCTACTGCAAACAAAGATGAAGATAAAATAATTAAAGCTAAAAATGCTATCGATATAGTTTTTTTATACATTTAATGTTCCTTTCATTTAGTATTTAATTCATTCTGAATTAACGAATTTAAATGTATCAAATTTATTAAAAATAATAAACATAAATAATACTTAATTTTTACTTTTTTAAATAACATAATATATTAAGTCTAATTTTAGATATATCAATACTAACAAAATCTTTTAAAATGAAGTGTTTCATTGTAGCTTCTAAGGGTCTACGCACGAAGATTTTTATTGACTAGGCGATTCATGCAAACTATATTTTTGTCCCGTAGAATGATTATAATCATGCAGTTTTATACAAAAAAAGACATAATGCTTAATACATATTCTTTATACATATAAGAAAAAACCTGATATCTCATAAAATTAACAAATATAAACTTTTTAATTTTTTAAAAATTGTCTCAACGTAATAACTTCATTCAACATTTTGTTCAATTCTTCTTTTAATGTTGCATTCGAAGCGGGCTCAGGAAGATCTTTTCTCTCGACAGGAGGAATATCCGTTTTTTTGCTTTTAAAGAGCTGCTGCACACCTTTGATTGTGTAGCCTTGAGTATAGAGCAAATCTTTAATTTGTTTTAAACGCTTAAGATCTAGTGGACGATAATATCGCCTACCTCCATTACGCTTAACCGGATTTAAAATAGAAAATTTTTCTTCCCAAAAACGTAACACATGTGTTGGAACACCTAATAAATCAGATGTTTCACCTATCGTATGATATGCATTTTCTGATTTTTTAGACAATACCTTGCCATCAGATATATAATCTTCTTCAATCGCATCAGAAAATTGTTTGTCTTTCGTAGAATCAATCAAAGTCGAATCAACCTGTTTATCAAAAACCTTAGCTTCAGTGATATCACAAACAGCTTCAACAATGTTATTAGAATCATTTTTTTTGGGCCCACGCATTCCATCAGAAGATACATCTTCAGTTAAATTCCTTAAAAAAGGAAGCGTGGCTTGTTTCATACCCAAAATATCTACTTAATCTTTGCATTTATCTTTTTACGCAAAAGCTGAGAAGGTCTAAAAAGCACAACACGACGCGGTGTAATGGTGGCTTCAATACCCGTTCTTGGATTACGCCCAACCCTTTTGCTTTTATCACGCAAAATAAAGCTGGCAAAAGATGATATTTTGACGCTTAATCCTGTTTCAAGCGTTTTAGACATTTCGTCTAAAACAGATTCAACAAGCTGCGCAGAATCGGCACGCGATAAACCAACTTGGTTATGAATCGCTTCCGTTAAATGGGCTCGTGTTATTGTTTCGCCGCTCATGATACCTTACCTTTATTTTGTTTTCCTTATTTGGAATAAGGTTACGTTAACGTCTATATTAATGATTATACCAATGTTTTTGAAAAATAGAAATAGTATTTAACTACAATAGATTATTAAAGACGTACTATTGCTGAACCCCAAGTAAATCCAGCACCTAAAGCCATTAACAAAATTAAATCTTGACTATTAATTTGTTCAGTTCTTATACCGTAATCTAAAGCTAATGGAATAGACGCTGCAGAAGTATTGGCGTGTTTATCAATTGTTGACATAATTTTTGAATAAGGACAATTTAGTTTTTTTGAAACACTTTGTAAAATGCGTGTATTTGCTTGATGCGGAATAATTTTAGAAATATCGTCGATGTTATATCCAGATTGATTCAATACTTCAGCACTTACACTCGACATTTTTTCAACGGCATGCTTAAATACTTCGCGACCTTGCATATGAATTTTACCAACTTTTTCAGACATTGCAGGTCCACCATCGGTATAAAGAAGATCTGCATAACGACCATCAGAACATAATTTCGATGCAAGAATGCCAGATTCGTTTGGAAGATTGAGTTTGTGCTCAGCTTGCATAATAACAGCCCCTGCCCCATCCCCAAAAAGAATACAGGTTGATCTATCATTCCAATCGACAATACGCGAAAAAATTTCAGCACCTATCACAAGCACGCGTTTTACAGAACCAGATTTAATATAATTATCAGCCGTAATCAACGCGTACAAAAAACCACTACAAACAGCTTGAAGATCAAATGCAAAACCGTTATAAATACCCAATTTTGATTGAATTTCAACAGCAGTCGACGGAAAAGTGCGATCAGGTGTAGATGTTGCAACAATAATAAGATCGATTGATTGTGGCGAGATAGATGCGTATTCAAGCGCCTTTAAAGCTGCTTGATACCCTAAATCTGATGTTAGTTCATTGGTAGCCGCAATATGTCTTTGAGCAATCCCAGTGCGCTCCATAATCCATTCATGAGACGTTTCTAATATTGCAGGCAGATCATCATTCGTCAGAACTTTTTCTGGTAAATAACTTCCTACACCGATTAAACGTGATCTGAATTCCATAAAACGCTCTCAAAAATAAGACTATAATCGATAGACTTGGATTAATACAAAAACTACCACCTACTCAGCTGTTTCCCTGAACAAGCGAGAAGCAAAGCTTCGAGTAAGATTCAGGGTCCAGTTTACAATCATGATCGAAGATCATGACACAATTTAAATAAACACGTCATGCTCTTACGAGCATGTATTTCTTTCTGGATCCTGAATCTGCCTTCGAAGCTAAGCTTCAAGGCGTTCAGGAAAACAGTGATGTATGAGGCCAATTCTAAAAATTGTCCCGAAAACAAACTAATCAACAATACCGATATCGTGAGTAATTACACTCAGACGGATTTGGAAAAAACAAGATGCGATATACGCTCTATTTCATCACGTACACGATCAATAAAACCATTATGAATCATATCAGCTGTAATACCAATAGCATTTGAAAACCCAAAAGCATCCGTACCGCCATGACTTTTAACAACGGATCCATTAATACCTAAAAAAACAGCACCATTGTAACGTCTTGGATCAACACGTTCTTTTAATTTGTCAAAGGCTGGTTTCGCTAATAAGAAACCAATTTTTGCCCAAATTGAATGCTGGACAGTTTGTTTTAATAAGGCGCTAAAAAGTTTTGACGTGCCTTCTATGGCTTTTAAAGCAACATTACCTGAAAAACCATCTGTCACAACGATATCCGTTGTGCCAAGTGCAATGTCATTACCTTCAATAAACCCATGGAAGTTTAAGGGAAAGTCGGTTTCATTTGAACTCATTTTTTTAAGCACAGCATAAGCTTGACGAACAGATTCAGTGCCTTTTGTTTCTTCTGTGCCAATATTCAACAACCCAATTTTAGGCTCTGGTAAGCCTAATGTTGTACGTGCAAAAGCATCACCCATGATTGCAAATTGAACTAAATGCTCAACAGCAGATTCTGCGTTTGCGCCTAAATCAAGCATAACGCACTCACCATTAGGGGTAGGCAAAAATGAAGCAATTGCAGGACGCATAATACCGGGAATCATCCCTAAGACGTAGCGTGAAGATGCCATTAAAGCGCCTGTATTACCTGCAGAAACGACACCACCAGCAAGCTCATCACGAACAGATTCGACGGCTAACCACATGCTAGACTTCCGACCCGTTCTTAATGCTGCTGAAGGACGTACATCTGCAGAAATAACATCATCTGTATGAACAATCTCAGACACTTTAGAAAGCTCTTTATGCTTTTCTAAAAGAGGTTTTATCTTTGATTCGATGCCGAAAAAAAGATAATGGACTCCTAAATGCCGCTCACGTGCTAATGCAGCACCTTCGACAACTATTTCAGGAGCCCTATCGCCGCCCATCGCATCGAGGGCAACGATGATTTTTTTAGTCACCACATTCGTCCTAAATATTAAGACTCGATGGGACTAGAAATAACTTCGCGTTGATCATAATGACCACACGAACCACACATGTGATGCGGAAGCTTAGGTTCACCACAATTTGAGCACTCACTTGATGAAACGCCTACAAGCGCTTGATGAGCGCGTCTCATACCACGACGGGATTTCGATATTTTCTTCTTAGGTACAGCCATAGTCTTACTCTTTCAATTCCAATTGAGGATTAGATTTATACTAAATTTTTTGACAAAACTCAAGTCAAAAGAATTAGACTCATTTTTTTTTTAAAAATGGGCAAAAAATGTAGACGGTCATTTGACGATAATAAGAAGTATAACATCAAGCTTTATACATAACATAACAAGAATCTTACAATCCTATCTCGTCACAGTTAAGAATAAAACGAAAACCCTATTTTAGTCGTGCAACAGAACCTCATTAGCTAACAGCTCGCGACTTTTTTTCACTTTTGGCTCTCCCTCATTACAAACTTCAAAATCTCTTTCTAATCTTTTTTTTAATAAACTTGAATTAAAAATATGATCAGTCAAAATAAAAAATGCTTCATAATCAGCAAAATCTTCAGGCTCAAATATTAAATTTTCAATAAAATGGTTAAGTGTATTTTTGTTTTTATTAATAATTAAAAAATCTAAAACACTACTACCCTTTTCATTTTTACTTTTTAATATTTTTTTTATTCTATCCTTAAAATTTATTTTAAAATAATCAACGCATTTTACCGCCTCATCATCTAAATTCAGTTTAAGAAAATATAAAATATATACACTAATTCTATAATCACTCAATAAATGACTACAAATTTTTAAATATTTATGAAAATTATTATATTTTTGTTTTAATATTGCATAAATAATAGGCGTATGACCTTGACTGCCCATTCTCAAAAAATCTTCAGCTGAAAAAAATTTTATCTCGTTGACAACATAATTTAATAATCCATCACATTCTTTATTAGTTGAAAGTAAAGATAAAAAATCTGTTTTTTCATAGCTAAAGTCAATGAGTTGCTCTTTAGATAAAATCTTGGAATCAATCAATCTACGCAAACATTGTTCAGAATTATTATTTAACAAAACAGGATAAATATAATAATTTGGATTTTTATTAATTTTACCTTGACATACACCCACTGAATTTATGATTAAATCAAGCATTTTATAATTATTTTTTTTTAATACATTACAAAATGGTACTCCTCCCCCACACGTATCATCTCGAAAGATATCTTCCTGTGTAATTTTTTCGGTATTAATGAATAATTCCAACATATCAAATAAATTATTTTTACAAATTCTATTCAATAACATACCTTTTGCGTTATATGCCTCATTATATAGATATTTTTCTAAATCAATTTTTTTTAAAAATTCTTTTACTGTATTAATTAAATTTTTTTCTACTGCAACACTTAAAAGAGATTCAGGCTGAAATTGATCGTCCGTATAAGATGCAACTTCCTCTTCTGTCATAGCCTCAACATCCTGCACTATTTTTGCTGCAATTGTATAATTTTCAACATCGAACGTATTTTTTTTGAAAATTTCATATAATGTAAGCTTCATGTTGTTGTCATCTATAGGCAGAGTACTAAGCCAAAAATCTAAAAACTTATAGAAAACATCAAGTTTTTGAGACAAAACAAAATCAATTACATTGGCCATTTCATCTGAATCATATAAATTACAAGAAAAAACAATTTCAGATCTATCTTGACACCCATATTTCCGAAGAAAAAATAATCTTTCTGACGACAAGGATAAATTCAAAACATAAAAATCTAAATTGTTTTTATTTTTTTCTAAAAAATCTATGTTAAAGTTATTTTTTTTATTTAATTTCTGTTCGTATTCCAATGATCCGTGCATAGATCCAATATTAAGATTAAAAACAGCTTTTTCGTTATTTTCAACAGCTATACAGAGATTGTCTGAATCAAACGTTTCATTTTTAGCCGAAATACTCCATTGACGCCCATATTGCGGGTCAGAGAAATTATGAAGAAATGTTAAAAGATAATCTCGTGCCGTAGATAATTTTTTATTTCTATCATATTCATGTTTAATTTCATCTTTCGAAATAGGCACAAAATTTTGTAAAAGCATCACTACATTTATAATGTCTGAAGCCATTTCGTAACCCTTTTGCGGGTTAAATTTATCTCTTTGTAGATATTTCACATTTTCTTTATTCGAAACAATCGTCGCCCAATCATTTCTTGCTCTTTGTGTTTTTTGAAGTGAAATTGTTGGATAATTTGCATAAAAAGAAATCAATTCATCACTAACTTTAATTTCTGTATTTTTTAATTTATCCACTTCAAATTTATTTGAACGATTGTCGTAAAGAAGAATGTTAAAAAAGTTACGAATCATTGTTTCCACACAATCCGGAAATTGATATTCACCTAACCTAGCTTGTCCATACGTAATCAAAAGTGGATATTCATTTTCATATATTTCATGTCCATGCCCAAAAAATGAAGCCAATTCAGGGTTGCTAAACACTTCATTTTCAAATGATTCAGGTTCATCTTTCTGTTTTTTCTTACAAGAAAAATAAAAATCTTGATTAAAATTTGTATTAGAATTATTACTGAAATCTACCGAATCTACCGCCGCCTTAACTAATTCCTCCATATCTGTACGCTTATCAGCTTTTTTCCAAGCAAAGGCCAACAAAGTATGCTCGACAACATTTTTAGGATAAAAAGTCCATTCATTTTTTTCCCGTAATGCTTCTACTAAAATCCTTGAAAATAATACAATAGGTTTACAAGATCTAGTTTCTAAAAATACATCAAGCGCCGATAAAAATAATTTTTTTCCTTTTTTTGAATTTAGATAAGATTTTTCGAATCCCATATATTTTTCTGAAAGAATATCTTGCACAAGAATTTCATTTATATTTTTTAATAAAATTTCACTTAATTTTCCATCGTCCAAAGCAATTTCTCTTAAAATTTTTCCAATCCCCTCAAAACTTAACTTAGAGATTGGATTGCTTGAAATTTGATTTGGGACAAAATTAACACGATCAAAAGAAGGAAAAAGAAATTGGATAAAGGATGCAACATGATCTTGCGGAAAGTCATGTTCATTACGGAATGTAAAACTATAAGATGCAATGCCTTCTTTCTCAGGCCCATAATGTCCAAAAAATCTTAAATTAGGCAGATACGTATTTAATGCTACAAAACCATAAAGGGGCGATATTTGTTGATGATATTTTTCATCAATTGATTCTTTCCAACCACCTATTTCTTCAAACGGCAATTCCGAAAACGCCTTATTAAATGAAAAAGAAAACAAAAAAGCAAAAATAAACTTCAACATGCAACAATCCTTATAATTAAAAAACTAATGCAGTAAAATGTACATAAAATTATATATTTTGTCAATTTTAATTACTTTTTATCTTTATTTATTAAATTTTTTCATTTTTACTAATAATTTTACATATTAATTACTTTTATAAAACGCAAATTATAAGAAATATATACTTTTTTTATATTTATTTAACTATGTTTTCTGGAATAAATTTATCCATTACTTAAAGATAAAAAGATTTATTTTATATAAACGAACAGCATGACGATAGGTGGAGAGGAACAAAATTCACTAAAATGAAATAACAGCTTTGAAAATATAGTGAAATAACTTAAAAACACTAGTATAAACACACACACTTCCTACGTCCCGCGACGTAGAAGACATTATTACGTCAAGGCAACGCAAAATATCAAAAAACCCTACCCTTTTTTGCCTTCTTTTAAGTCTGATTCTTCATGATGTGAAAGCTTTTCTGAAAGACATTCAAAGGGCGATATCTTCTTCTCTTCATGAGACTCAACAATTTTTGTAAGTTCAGCCTGCGGGGCGCGTGGATATGGGTCTAAAGAAATCGCTAAATGCTGCGCTATCACTTCACCCATATCAAGTTCCGATGATTCAAGTATTTCAGGGACTTCTTCGTCATCTAAATAAGGCAAATCAATTTCATTTTGGTCTTTTTTGCCATATTTATCTTCTTTTTTTTCTTCAAAAAATTCTAGAAGATTATCTTTAATTTTTGCAATGACAGGCTCAAACGTTATAACACAAGTTTGAACGACTTCGCATTTAAGCTTACCTTTCAAACAAATAACATTACCATCTTCCGGACGCCAAACTTCACATTCAGCATTAAGGTATCTAATTTTTTGCAACCCAAAACGTTTTGCAAGCGCATCACATTCTTCTGCTGTTGCACTTAATGTAAATTTTTTAGGATCATCTGTTAAATCAAAAACAGAAACAACACGCGAAAATTCGGGATCTATCTGAATATGAGATAAAGTCATTGTCCTACTCCCTTTACAAAAATCACAAGATCTTAATATGTTAGGCGGCTTTCGAGAGATCTTTCAACAAATCCTCAAAAACAATTTTACCCTTAATAAGATCAGTATCACTTATCTTGGTTAAAATCTCAACCTGACGTGTCATATATAATGCCAAATCATCTAATTTTAAAGAATCCAATGCTGATTTTTCAAAAAAACTTACAAAAGATTGTTTTAAAAAATCTAAATCATGTAAACCTTTTTCATAGCATTCAATCCGCGCATAAAAAAGCTCTGCAAAAGATTTAATTTTTTTGCCAACACTTAAATCACCAACACCTAATTCTCGAATAGAACGATCAAGATCGTAAAAAAGAAGATCAAACAAATTTTGCCCTAATTTTTTATGTTTTTTCAATCGATGCAAAACCAAAAATGCATGAATTAAAATAAGTTCGAAGCGCCCTTTGATAGAATCTTCAATTTTTAATGTCTCATAAAACCACGGTGATCTTGCTTGTTCAACCAATCGCTGGTAAATACTATAGGCAGGCTTCTTATATCTGTTTTGAAACAGACTGAATATGGACATTTGTTTAACCTTATAAACTTTTTAGGATTCTTGATGAAAAAGATTACGTTACTTGCTCTTTTTGCCCCACTTGCACTTTCAGCCATTCTTACGCTTTCAGGATGTGTATCAAAAATTGACGTTCATGGCAAATATATAACTGAAGAGCAAGTGAAACAAATTGAAATATCAAAACATAACAAAAATGATGTGGAAGAGCTTTTAGGCTCACCTTCCAATGAATCCCCTTTTGACGGCAATATTTGGTATTATGTAGGCCGCAAAACAAGCAAAACCTCATTTTTAAACCCTGTGCTTGTTGATTTCAAAGGGTATGCCATTCATTTCAATGAGGATGGTTATGTTGATAAATTCGCACAGCTCACAAAAGAAGATCTAATTAAAATCACACCAGCACGTAGATATACGCCCACTGCAGGACATGAAATGTCTATTTTAGAGCAAATGGGCAGCTATGTTAAACGTGGTGCTGTTGAAAAGAAAAAATAAATCTATAAGGGGTTGTTGGCATTTCAGCCTTCAGCCCTTCCTTCTATGTCCTACTTCTTATCCATAGGAACCCCAAATATCAAAGTGAAAGGCATTGCGACGCATTTTACACAAACTTAGCCTTAACGAAGATTTATGAATTACACGAACACAAACAAAAACGTTAACCTTAAATCTTGAGTAATCCAAGACGACAGAAATTCCTTATAATCAATATATTATTTCTATTACAAATACAAAAAACATAAAAACCTTTAAATTTTATTAAAATTATGCTACAAATAATCCATTATTAAATTATATATATTTTTATTTAGGAAAAAATTATGCGCTTATTATTATGCCTTGTTATATCTTTTTGTTTTTTTAATATTCACACGTCATCCGCTCTCATTAAAAGAGAAAAAATTCATGATTATGCAAATGTTATTCAAGACAAAACAAACATACCTAAAATTAGTAATAATGGAAAATTAATCACGCGTTTTAGTGAAAATTATGATAAAATCATCGTCATTAATATTAAAAAATCAACAGAAAATACACTAAACATTCAGCATGAAATAGATTTAACTGACCTACAAAATGAAATTAATCATGATTATTTTTCATCCATTTCTTTTGTAGGAAATGATCAATATATTATATTTTGGCGAACATTAAAAAACATTGAAGAAAATAATGAACAGATTTTTAAAATTGACCTTAAAACAAACGCTGTTTCACGCATTACAATCGATGATCAAAATTTAATATTTTCTAATTATTATATTAAAAATTTAAACAATGAAGAAATACTAATTTTGTGTGAAAAAAAAATTCACATCGATAATGAAAGATATATTTATTACGTTCAACAAACTGAGTGCAATCTTATAAAAAACAAAATAGATATTCTTAGGAATGAGTATAAAAAAGAAGAAAAAATAAATAAAAATTCACCAAAAGCGATATATTTGTACACCGAAATAAATAAATTATTAAGTGACGAAATAGACATTTCCGATAAATTAAAAATACAAAAAAAGCTAATCAAAAACACACCTTACGAAATATACCGCTTCAACATTATGAATAATACATTTACCAAAGAAACAGATTTTATCAATGGATACCCTAACTTATTAATTGATGATTCTCTTCAAATCAAAGCCGCAACAACAACATCCCCTAAAAATAATAATAAAAAACACATTTGGATAAAAAATGGCGAATTATGGAACAAAATACATAAATTTATAGGCAATGATATTAAAATCTTAAATCTATCCGACAACCAGAACATATTGCATTTTATAAAATGTAAAAATAATTTTAAAGAAGTCTTTTCATATGATATTTCTTCAAATAAAACAACCTTATTAGCCTCTCACCCCAAAGCTGATATTGTTGATTTTATCCATTTTAGCGAAATAGAAAAATTTTTAAAAAATATATTTCCTGATTTAAGCCAATTTAAAGATACATATTTTTACATAACAAATGTTCTTAGACCTTTAATGCACACAAACAATCCAACATTTCAACCTATAGTTACTTTATTTAACAATCTCAATTTAACATCCTATACAACAAGCACATTCACCAAAAATAAATTAAAATTTTTACTACAATGCAATATATTTAAAGAAGCATCCTATTATTATCACTTTAAAATAAACACACCATCAAACATTTATCAATTGTATGATTTTTTAAGAAATCCAAAAAAATTATTCTCGGTCAAAAAATTAAAACTTTTCCCAGAACGCCAAAAAATTGACGAAATCTCAAGCCTCAAAATACCCAGAACGTTTAAATCACGTGATGGATTAGATCTCCATTGCTATATCACACTTCCTAAAAATGCTTTCAAAAATGACGCCATCATCCCACATCCCTTCATTGTTGATGTACATGGTGGGCCACATTCACGTAATGAATTATGTTGGGAGGATGATATACAAATTTGGGCAGATCGTGGCATCGGTACGATTCAAATTAACTACAGAGGATCAAAAGGATTTGGTCAACAATTCAAAGAAGCTTGTTATGGCGAAATAAGCCATAAAATGGTTAATGATATTGAAGATGTTGTTTTGCAGCTTATTAAAGAAAATGTTATTGATCAAAATAAGCTTGCCATACACGGCTATTCTTATGGTGCTACAATCGCCTATAATATGCTCACCCAAAAACCACATCTTTTCAAAGCAGGCATTACAGGTGCTGGCGACGCCGATTATGAATTATTAGTTAAACATGACAATAGAGATTATTGGAAACAAATTGTTTTTGGCCGCGAAAAGATATCAAATCAGAAAATTAAAGAAGAATCTCAAAAAAATTCCCCCATTCATTATGTACAAAACATTTCTGTACCATTGCTCATTATCTCACCTGACAAAGATGATACGGTTTCGTACAACCAAACAATGTTGCTACATAAAAAACTTAAAGAATTCAAAAAAGATGTTGCTGTTTATAAAGTGTCATCAGAAGATCATTGTAATTGGAAAATTGAAAATTATAAGGCGAGTTCTGCTTTAAAAGAAATTTTTATATGTTGTTTATTTGAATTGCCTTGTCAATGCATTAATGATGAACTTAATAATGCACCAAATATAAAACCTATCTTAGATCCTGATGATGAATGGGGGAATTATAATTGGCCTGCATATGACACAGATGAATATGATTCTGATGATCAAAAACATATGCCTGTTTGGGCTGATCTGAGTGATTCAGATATCGATGAAACAAATGGCTTTGAATCAGAAGAATATGATCCAGAAGATGCATATTAAAGTATTTCAATCATATTTAATTTTAAAACATGTGCAGTCACTCTTTTAGTAGCTGCACATCACGTCACGTTATTAAGAATTATTTTCTAACAATTGAACGTTTGAACGCCTTGTCTTAAACCATGTATCAATCAACAATTCTTTTTGTTCAGGCTCTAGTCTATTAAATCCACCATCCAATAGATGATAATTTTCTGGATTTTCTGGAGTATCACCCAGATGAATTCGATAGAATGATTCAGAAATTTTAGTGGCATAAGTTGGCTTATTATCCTCATAAATTTCTTCTTTTGTCTTGTCTAATTCAAATGTTCCAATATTAGAATCAAAATATCTTAGATCTGGAAGATTTTCGAAAATTTTTATGACCTCATCAACGTTTATTTTATTTCGTGGCATTACAAGATTAATCAAATTTTTAAAATTCTTAATTTCTTGTATACCTTCTTCATCCAATTCATGCGACGAAATATCAAGATACATAAGATCCTTAAGATGATACGCTAATTCTTTTATACCCTTCGCACTCATTTTACTACTACCTAAATAAAGACGCTTAAGTTTTTTCAATTGTGCAATTTTTGATATCTCCTCATCACTTAAATTTGCGTATTGAATTTCAAGATGTTCAAGATTTTTCATTAACAAAACATTATCAGGTAAAATTAAATTCTGCTTACCTTCTTTTAAATAAACAGAAAGCAACATTGTTTTTAATATTTCCAGTTGTTTCAAATTAGAAAACAAAGATTCTAATATTTCATTGTTTTTAGATAAAAAATCATCATTTTTTAACCCTGGTTCATAATAAAGCGTTTTAATCCAAGGAAAATATTTAATATAGTTACTATGATGCGATTTCAAATCATCCATTATAAAACCAGTAAAACTAAATAATTCAAATCTATCTATTTCTTCATAAGAAGGATCTTCATTATCAGCATTTGCACCATTTAAACATAAATAATCATATAAATCATCTGGACACTCATCTTTGCCATAAGTAAAGCAATTCAATAAATTTATATTAGCTTCCTGTGAAACCTGCGCAATTATTTTTTGCCGCTCAACAACAGGATCTTCTATAGCAAAAATATTATTGTTAACATTCTCTTTTTTTTCACCTATATCATCTTCATAGGTATCCTCTGTTTTAATTTTCTTAACATCTTTCTCCTCAGCAACATTTTCAGCATCAAATTTTGTTTTCCCGGCTTCTGCAACATTTATGCTCCAATTTATGAGTACCAATAGTGCAAGTAATGATATTTTAAACTTCATGTTTGTTTTCTCCATATATTTTAGATAGTTATTTCAAACCTACTAAGACATAACCATAAAATCAAGATATCGACCAAAACAAAACCTTATAAGCTAAACTTGCAATTCTGAACAACTCACTTTATTATTGCCTAGTTTATAAATGCATGATCTGAAAAGGTGATTTATGCGAATTGCGATTCTCAAAGAGCGTGGGTTTAATGAAACACGCGTTGCTGTTTCTCCCGAAACTGTCAAAAAATATTTATCATTAGGGTTTTCTGTTTGTATAGAAAAAGATGCAGGTCTTAAATCTCAATTTTTAGATGAAGATTATGTAAAATTTGGCGCTGAAATCAAAGCCACGCCAAAAGAAACTCTTGAAAATGCGGATCTTATTCTGCATGTAAGATCACCCCTTTTGGATACAAATTCTGCTTCCGAAGTCGCCTTCTATAAAAAAAATGCGACGCTCCTTGGCCTTTTAGATCCTTACGCGGATATTAATCAATTTGTAGATTATGCTAAATCAGACATTACAAGCTTTAGCTTAGAACTTATCCCACGCATTAGCCGGGCGCAATCCATGGATGTGCTGTCATCCCAAAGTAATCTCGCAGGTTACAAAGCTGTTTTAGATGCAGCGTCAGAATTTGGACGCGCTTTCCCCATGATGATGACGGCCGCTGGCACCATTCCACCAGCACGTGTTCTTGTACTTGGCGCAGGTGTTGCGGGCTTACAAGCGATTGCAACCGCAAAAAGATTAGGGGCGATTGTCTCCGCTTTTGACGTAAGACCCATTGCAAAAGAACAAGTTGAAAGCCTTGGCGCTTCTTTTGTTGAGGTTGAAGCACCTGTTGAATCTGCAGAAACATCAGGCGGTTATGCTAAAGAAATGAGCGACGATTATAAAAAGCGTCAAATGCAAAAAGTTGCCGATGTCTTAAAAAATATTGATATCGTCATATGCACAGCCCTTATCCCTGGCAAACCAGCGCCAATTCTTGTGACTGAAGATATGGTCAAAAACATGAAACCCGGTAGTGTGATCGTTGATTTAGCTGTTGAACGTGGTGGCAATTGCGTTATAAGCGAAGCAGGCAAAATTGTTCATAAACATCATGTTAAAATTATGGGACATCTGAATGTACCTGGTCGATTAGCATCAGATGCCAGCCGTCTTTATGCACGTAATTTATATCATTTTGTTGAACTTCTATGGGACAAAGAAGCTAAAAATCTTAAAATAGATTTAGAAGATCCTATTATTCAAGCGACGCTTATGACACATCAGCACAACGTAATTCATCCAGATTTTGGCGGTCCAAATCCAAAAAATTCAACGAAAAACGATGAATCAAAAGCTGTTGAGGCTGAAATATTACCACCAGCCCCCACAAATGAAGATAATACAAATGCAGATCATGACAAAGACGACAAAACCTCTTTTGAAGGAAGATTAAGCGCATGAGCATCAAAGATATCATTGAAAAATTATCAACTCTATCCGAAGAAACGCAAAATCTATCAGGCGAAGTGAAATCTTTATTGATGCAAGCGCAGCAAATACCCATGGAAAATCAAACAACAAGTCCGTTTTTATTGGGCTTAACTGTTTTTATCCTTGCATGCTTCGTTGGTTATTATGTTGTTTGGCGTGTGACGCCCGCTTTGCATTCGCCGTTAATGGCGGTCACTAATGCTATTTCGAGCGTGATCATTGTAGGCGCACTCATCGCAATGGGACCTGACCTCATGGGTACTTCTAAACTCTTTGGTTTTATCGCGATCGTTTTGGCATCGGTTAATATTTTCGGCGGATTTATTATCACGCAACGCATGCTCGACATGTTTAAGAAAAAGCAATAGGAAACGATTATGGCTTCATCAATTTCAGTAATTTTATACCTCGTTTCAGCTATTTGTTTTATCATGGCATTACGTGGATTATCCTCCCCTGATTCAGCCCGACAAGGCAATATGTTCGGCATGGCTGGGATGCTTATCGCGATTCTTACAACCGTTTTCAGTCATTCCATTTCCTCCTACATCCTGATTATTGGTGGAATCGCTGTTGGAGGTGGCATTGGTGCCATTATCGCCAAAAGACTTCAAATGACATCTTTACCGCAATTAATGGCAGCTTTTCATTCTCTCGTAGGTATAGCGGCCGTTTGCGTTGCAGCTGCAGCATATTATGCCCCACATGTTTATGGCATTGGCGAAATCGGTCATATCCACGCATCTAGCCTTATCGAAATGAGTTTAGGGTCCGCAATCGGTGCCATTACCTTTACAGGATCAATCATTGCTTTTGGCAAATTACAAGGCTTGCTTTCTAGCAATCCTCTTATTTTTAGTGGACAACATAAATTAAATGCGCTTTTAGGACTTTCACTTTTAGGCCTTATCATTCTTTTCACCATTGTTCCAAATTCTTTTGTTTTTTGGGCAATAGCACTCGTTGGATTTGCACTTGGTTTATTACTGATCATGCCTATTGGTGGCGCCGATATGCCTGTGGTTGTATCCATGCTTAATTCATACTCAGGCTGGGCCGCCTGCGGCATTGGATTTACGCTCACAAATAACCTACTAATCATCACAGGCGCGCTTGTAGGTTCATCTGGTGCCATCCTTAGCTATATCATGTGTAAGGGCATGAACAGATCAATCCTCAACGTTCTTTTGGGCGGATTCGGTGGTGATTCTGGCGGATCTACACAAGCTGCAGGTTCTAATGCGGATAAACCCGTCAAATCAGGAAGTGCCGAAGATGCTGCTTTTATTTTAAAAAATGCAGGTTCAGTTATTATCGTCCCAGGCTATGGAATGGCTGTCGCCCAAGCGCAGCATACATTACGCGAAATGGGCGACATGCTTAAAAAAGAAGGCATTAAAGTACGTTACGCAATTCATCCAGTCGCAGGTCGTATGCCAGGCCATATGAATGTGTTATTGGCTGAAGCAAATGTACCTTATGACGACGTATTAGAACTTGATGAAATCAACCGTGACTTTGCATCGAGCGATGTCGCTTTTGTCATTGGGGCCAATGATGTAACAAATCCAGCAGCCAAAACAGATCCCAAAAGCCCTATTTATGGGATGCCTATTTTGGATGTTGATCGCGCAAAAACTGTTTTATTTGTTAAACGTTCTATGGCGTCAGGCTATGCCGGTGTCGAGAATGAGCTTTTCTTCAGACCCAATACAATGATGCTTTTTGGTGATGCAAAAAAAATGTGCGAGCATATCATTCAATCATTGGATCATTGATTTATAGTCAAATGACTTGAAAACGCTATAAATGGACGGTTACCATTCCTCCTCCTACGTCCCGCGGCTTGTCCGCGGGATCCATGATGCAAAAGTGTAAAGAAAATCCTTTATCGGAACTTTTTGAACGCTTTCTGGATCCCGCGAACAAGTCGCGGGACATAGGAAGAGGGTGGGGTTTATACAGTGATATGGCCGCGGGAAGTAAGAAGAGCAGATGTTTAAATTGCCCCCCCTGAGTAGTTACATTCTTTTTAAAAGATAGAGATCGTTACGTTTTTGAAATAATTTCAAAACAAAAGAAGAAGTATCTTACAAAAAAGATGCCTCTTTCTTTATTTAACGTCATCACCTTCAATGCTACTTAACAAATCCTTAATACTTTTTGATCGCCCAAACCCAATCCTACCTACGTTTGAATGAGCTGGCTTATGCATCTTCAAAATATTATCACCCACCTCAAAATTAATATTTGATCCTTTCGATGGCGTCATTTTTGTTTTATATTCCTTACCTAACACATTCATAAGACGCATAAATTGTGCATGAGATGCTTTTGATACATAAGAACCTTTAAATTTATCAAGCAATTTTTGCTCTTTCTTTTTTTTGAGCTTTTTTTCAGATTGCACTACAATTTGCCCATTATTAACTTCGGGCTCATCTTCAGTAGATATAGCTATTTTTCGAGCTTGATGTGCTCTATGAATTGCAGCAGGATCAATATCTTGATACGCGTCCAAATCTGTTGGAGTTTCTATAATTATGGTTGGATTTTCAACAGAATCATCTTCATTATCTGAGTCCGATGATATCTCTTCAGATTGATCAGGATGTTGTTCTATTTCTGTCATTATGGACTGAATTGTTTCTTTAAACTCACTATCCGCTTTAGATACTTCGTAAGGTTGCTCCGATACTATTAAAGCAGAATCTGAATTTAAAGAATCAATCTGTTCTGGCGCCTCAAAAAAACCAAGCATAAGTTTAGCATTATCAGATGCCTCACCCTCATCTTTACTAGAAAGATCATTAAGAATGTGATGAGATTTTTTTAGATCTTTAGGAACAGTTTTTGAATAACCCGACATCATTAACATAGAGTAAATAAAACTTGCCTGTGCAACACCTGCATCATGAGCGTTTTTAAGATAGTTAAAAGCTTCATCTTCATTAATCTGCTGCTTATAGTAATCGAAATAATTATCTTGAGACATAAAATACTTCATGCCAATCGCAGTCATAGCATCTAAATTACCAAAACGTGCTGCTTTTAGCAAATAATACAATGCTTTTTCAGGATTATATCCTTCTTCAACAGACTCATAAAGTTCATCATATAATACGGCTAATTTATACATTAAATCTGCATCATCTTTAAACTCAGGGCGTTCTAACAAATCCAAACAAATTTTTTCTGCTGTTTTTTTTGATTGTTGCGTAACATTAAAACCAACATCCCCAAACATATAAATATATGCTAAGTTTTTACCTGCAATTTCGGACTTAGATGCTATTTTTGTATAATATTGAATAATTTTATGAAAATCTTTTTTATAATTACATAATTCTTTCAAATGTGCTTCAGCCATAATTTCATTGCAATGCACTTCATCGATCTCACCTTCAGAACCTTTTCGAATGATTTCAAAGAGTTTTTGTTGTGCATTTATATTTAAATAACTAAAAAGTCTAATATATATATCAAAGCATTTTCTTAAAATAATGCCTTTAAATGCTTCTTTATCAATTGAATTGTGATCAGAAATATTAAAAAAAACGTCATAACACATTGATACAAGTTTTTCACTCTGTTCTGCCAATTTCATAAGATTTAGCAATGGTTTTTGAGTTTCATCATAAAGATCTTTATATAAACGAATTGCACAAAGACATTTAGCATCCAAGAATCCATTATTAGATGCTTGATCATACCAAAAATAAGCTTTTTCATTATTTGTATTTATATTGATTGTGTGCGCATATTTATTGTTTTGCATATTTGCAGCGTCTAATTCAGATTTACGAAATGTGCAATGTTCGTTTTTTGGATCATAAAGCATCGCTAAATAAAATTGCATTTTAGAATGATTTTTATATGCTAAAAAATGAAGCAACGTTATTAAGTGATCTGAAGTATTTACCGTTAAATTAATTTGAAGAATATTCTCTTCCAGCGTTTTCATATATTTAAATGGATTCAACGTCTCATCTTCACAAGATGACACAAACAATAAATTAACTATTTTAAGTTGCGCCTCTTCACTTCCCCATGAAGCCGCTTTAAGAAGGGCACTCAAATAAAAAGATGGATCCTTACCATTTTTTTCAAGTCTCAGTAGCAATGTATAAACGGAAGCAATAGAATTTATGTCGTCATTTTTACATATCAACTTGTTCATAAGAGAAAAATTATTAAAATATTTTTCACCGACACCTGGATTCATTGATCCATAAACATCATTTTTAAATTGTTCTTTTTTCCTTGCATTTTTTATTAACTCAATTTTATACATAAAAGCTTTTATAGCGTCAATGTCACCATTACTTGACGCTGTAAAATAATAATTATGAATCGTTACATCTTTTCTGTATAATGGGTCTTTTATCGATAAAAAAAGATCTTTAGATTCGATCTTATTTTCGAAAGTAAGCTTTCCTGTAAGATATTGAGCTCTCGATATCTTTTCAATTCTTAAAGCTTCAAGTTCTTTTTGATCACTTTTTGTATTTACTTTTTTCTTCCCTTTATGCGCTTTAAGCTTATTAGAGATTTTTATATAAATCTTAGAAGCTGCTAAATTACCCTTTGCAGGCAAAGAAGATGTCTCGGTTAAATAAATCAAATCATCAGAAGACAATGGCATGCTTCGTCCATCAATTGCACCTGCATGATTTTTATATAGATCTAAAATATAAGGATGAGCATAAATATTACCCCCTTTTAATGGATATAATTCTTGATAGGCCTCACGATATTTTTGTTGCTCGTAAAGGTTAACACCTTCATAAAAACCTGCAAAAACTGATTGAAAAAAAACAAATGAAAACAATACGAAAGATATTGAAAAACGAAACATAACACACCAAATTATAATAAAAAAAATTACTTATACCACATAACATACAGTATATCAATATTAATTTCAATTCTATTCAAAACAAAATACATATTTTAACTTTATTATTTTATGTAATAAAGATAGATAAAAATATATACCCGTTTGAAAATTACACTTTTAAAATAAGTTAAATTTGTAGCATAAAAAAAATAAAAATGTTAATTTTCATGTGAGATGTCTAATGATTCTCGCAAACCTTGAAAAACGTCGATAAATAGGTCGTTAGCATCAATTTTGAAAGATATTTAATGTTTAAATTTAAAACACCATTAAGACCAAAACCACCCCAAAAACTAAAGATAAAAATTCGCGAAAAAGTGCGTGCCGATCATCTTTTAGTAACATTGGGCATTGCAGAAAACAGAAGCAAGGCCCAAGCCTTTATCAAAGATGGCCATATATTTCATGGTGATGTCCGCATCGAAAAAGGGGGAGAACTTTTTCCTGCCGATACGATTTTGGACTATAAAGGGGAGACACATTCTTGGGTATCCCGTGGGGGATTAAAGCTTGATTATGCGTTGCAATTTTTCAATCTATCACCTGAAGACAAAATATGTATGGATGTTGGTGCTTCAACAGGTGGTTTTACACAAGTCTTGCTTGAAAAAGGCGCTTCTAAAGTTTATGCCATTGATGTTGGGCATGACCAACTTGATTTCTCATTACAAGACGATTCGCGCGTTATCAATATTGAACGTATGAATGCACGCGCCTTAACAAGTGTTGAAATCCCTGAAAAAGTTGATGTTATCGTTTGTGACACAAGCTTTATAAGTCTTATCAAAGTACTTGAAACACCCTTAACTTTTGCGCAAAAAGATGCGTGGCTTGTAGCGCTTATTAAACCCCAATTTGAAGTCGGCAAAGGTTTTGTGGGTAAAGGTGGGATTGTAAGAGAACCCGATTTACACGAAAAATCAGTTCAAGATGTTTCTACTTGGCTTGAAACACAAAATTGGAAAATTTTGGGTGTTACAGAAAGTCCTATTTTAGGATCCAATGGAAATAAAGAATTTCTGATTGCTTCTATTAAACTTTAACACATTTTTTACTTGTTTTTTTATTTTTTTTGTATGATAATTAATATAATTTAAATTTTGTACATTAAGGATTAAAAAATGACTAAAATTAAATCGTTTCTGTCACTTACAATTATTTTGTCTTCTTTTATAAATGCTTCTTTTGCGATGCGTCACGTTTTAATAGATGGAAAGCCATTTAGTGATAGAACAATAGAAATGGAAGCTGAGATACAAAAAGATTTCCCCTATGTTTTACCTGGAATTGCAACATTTAAAGAGGGAATAGTACAAAATATTATGTATCATTCTTTTATTGCCATTCAACCAAATGTACTTCTTACTTGTGCTCATGAAATTAATGAAAACGTCAAAAATAAGGCAAAATCTAAAAGACTAAAAACTTCTGGATTCCAAACTGAATTATTTATAAAAGGAAAAAAATATACCGCACATTGGGTTATTCATCCATCATATGTAAATCCTCCGAATTCATTAATTAAAGATATCGGCTTTACAGAAGATATTGAATCAAACAGAACTTTGCTTGAAAGTGAAATTGGTGCGACTGCGCAACCACAATATGATACAGCCCTTGTTTTTTTAAACGAAGCAATTGAAGGCCTTGATGTTTTTGCAAATCTTTCAGCATCTGAACCAGTACCAGCAATCGAAGCAGAAGCAAAATTAATTGCTTGTGGATTTATGGCTACCAACAATAAAATACAATCAAATGATGTCAGTACACTTGAACATAAAGATGAAAAGTTTATGGCTTTAAATAATTTACTTTTAACTAACAGCTTGCAGGAAAATAAACCGTTAGATGCATTTAAATTTATGAAAAGACAAACAGGGAACATCAAAATATCTTTTGATGAACAAAAATCTGCGTTTGCTTCAATTCAACCTTATCCAAAAGGTCATTCAGAAACTTTGTTTTTGTATCCTTCAGATTACACAGAGATCATTGATCCTGTCGCAGTCGTTCAAGGTGACTCAGGCGGTGCTTTGCTTTTAAATGAAAATGAGCGTTTCGTCGTAAAAGGTGTAAACTCTTCTCATACCCACGTATCATTACAACAAATGCCTGACAATCAATATGCTATGCTTTTTGGCGCTGATTATCAAATACCTAATAAAACCTATTTTGCACCTATTGCCATGAGTAAAAATTGGATTGACGAAAAATTACGCAAACGCGGAACATCAATAGAATGGGCTCAATAATTTTATGTTCTAAAAAGGCAAGATTATGAATCGCTCTAAGCGTATAATTTTGCCTTGACTTTATATTTCAGTGATTTAAATATGGTGAATCCGTAACCATCTGAAATAATTTAAGAGAATCTTGAATTGCGACTCAATATTGTACATTGTTTAGTTTTTATGTTTGTATTCCTTACAAATAACGCTTCATTTTCTGATCAATATAAAGATGATTATCTTTTTGAAAAACAACAATCTCAGAATCATCCGCCTGAATTCACCTATATGTATGATGAAGAAAATAAAAACTTAGTTGTTTTGAAAAATGGATTATGGATTGACTCTATTATTGTAACCAATGCAATAGAAGCAATATTAGATGGACCTATCTGTATGATGTTTTTTGTCAAAGAAGTAAAAAATGAAAACTATTTTATTGCAGAATATTATAAACATAATATACTCAATATTTTTCATGGTGATTCTATTAAATTTTATTGTAATTTGTTAAGAAAATTACGTCGTTTGAAATTATATATTTTTGATAAAGAACAAGAAAATTTATTTTGTGAAGAAAATATCGACTGTTTTATTAATCTGCCAAAAGATGCATATAAACCTTGCAGACATTTAAAATTAGAAATTGAGAATCCCAGTACAAAGAAACTTGATTATATTCGAATAGAACTTCCCGAAGATTGAAAGATATCGAATTCATTTAATATGTGCATTTACACAGGTTCAATCCAATGCGCATTTGTAAATTGATGTCGACACCATGTCGTTTGACGTTTTGCAAATTGTCGGGTTTTTATTTGGGCTAATTCGATCGCCTCCCCTAAAGTTAAACCACCTTCTATATATAATTTTAGCTCCTTATATCCAAGAGCCTGAGTTACACTTGCTGTTTCAGCTATATTTTGTTGCATTAAGTTTTTCACTTCATCAATCGCACCCATATCCAACATTTTAAGAAAACGCGTATTGCAATTTTGATATAATTTTTCTCTTTCAGGACATAAAACAATCACGTCAAATGTATAAGGAAACGTTTTCTTAGGCAGACTTTGCCAATATGAAAGTGGTTTTAATGTTGTTTGATAAACTTCCAAACCACGCATAATGCGTTGTTGATCATGAGGATGTAATTTTGCAGCTACAATAGGATCATACAATTCCAATTGTTTGTACATATAATCAAGACCATAAATCTGAAGATCATCTTTTAGTTTTACACGCATTTCAGGATCAGAATCTGGCATTTCAGAAAGACCTTGAATCAAGGCCATTAAATAAAAACCACTCCCCCCCACTACATAGGGTTTTTGTCCATTATGTAAAACAGTTTCAATTTCTTTTGCAGCAAGCCCAGCCCAAATACCCGCTGTACATTGTTCTGTATGATCTAAAACCTCGTAAAGTCTATGTGGCACCTTTTCTTTTTCATGCTCATTAGGACAAGCCGTTAAAATGGGCAAATCTTTATAAAGCTGCAACGCATCTGCATTAATGATTACACCATTGTCTTTCAAAGCCATATCAAGCGCTAATGCAGATTTACCGCCAGAGGTTGGACCTGTGATTACTACAACTCTATCCATTACAATTTCCATACATTAAATCAGCAACTACGTAGATTATGCGGCAATGTCTAGAGCCCCCAATCTACGGGACGAAAAATAAAATTGCCTCTCCCCTTTGTGGGAGAGGTCGGCGCGCAGCGACGGGTGAGGGGTATTTAAAGCGTTTACAAAGAGCAACACCATCATGCCATAATCTAAGCATTGCCAAACAAATACTCATCTCTCCAAAATTGCAAAATATCCCTCACCCGCTCCCTTTGGTCGCGACCTCTCC
>JAUXUR010000065.1 GCA_030680745.1 Alphaproteobacteria bacterium | reverse complement strand
CGAAGTGATTATTTATTGCTTGATCTAAGGTATTCATTTTTATCATTGTACAGCTCCTTTTTTTGTATCTTGTCTGTACTATGTTTTCTTATAAAAAATCAATACCTTAGATCAAATTAAAAAAGTGTCGTGTACTATGGTAGAGAATAATAATAATTTAATTGCACGTGCTTTTTTACAAATTTTGACGCAGCAAGGTACAAAAGGAGCACAATTCGATCATTTACCAAAGGATATTCGGAAAAAAACTTTTTATGATTCTAAAACAATTTTAGGCAATTTTATTGAAAAACAATATATAGCACCTGCTAAAAATTATAGATCTTTAATACAAGATGAAAAAAAATATCAAAACTTAATAAATGATAAAAAAAATAAAAAACTTATAAAAGAAGTAAGAAAATTAGAAAAATCTATAACAAAACAAGGAGATCAAATTAAGTCTACAATAACAGCACTTCACAAATTATCAAATGACGGCTCAACACGAGCTTTTTCAATTCTAAGAAAAGATCTACTGAAAAATAAAAACACCTATTTAACACACGAAAAAATAAAAAACATCAATGTGTTGCAAGCATTTTTTATAAATCTTGCAACACGATACGTAATTTTAATTGATTTAAATCAGTTACAAGAAACCTACGAAGACATTCAAAACAATTATGACATTTTGTTCGCTCAAGGGATTGATTTTATATATTATTCTTTACTTTTTTTTAGTGTTGGTTATGGAGATTTAGAAGCAATTGAAGAAATAAGCAATATTTCTGAAGATAAATTAGCATTATTTTTTCAATATTTTGGAAATGTAAAACCAAAATACAAATTTTTAATAAAAACGATACAAAAAATTATAAACTTTTATAAAGATAATAAAGAAATAATAAATAATAATGAAGAGCTTCAATTGCAAATGGCTATATTATACACAAATGAAGTGAGTCATTTGGACGATCTTTCACCTCAAAACAAACCTCCATTAATCCATTTTGATCTTACTTCTATGCAACATTTAGCGTGCCTTGGTAATGTCAACGCCTTGGAATGGCTCTCAGAAACTTTCATGTTAGGCAAAAAACATCATAAAGCAGCTTGTTATGCTGAGATTGGGTATCGTTTAGGCAATATAAATTGCGGATTCATGTTGTCTAAAATTATACGGCAACATGAAAAAAATACTGAAGAATTAAAAAACTTATATACCTCCTTGTTTGAACAATGTAAAACAAGGGATAATATTGAATATTTAATTAACGAAATATCAAGTTGTTATTTTTTTGATGGACTTGTTAAGAAAAAATTTAACCTCATTGACAATTCATTTGCTGCAAATTTCAACAAAATCATTAATCTTTCATTGATGCACAACTTGCCTAATCATGAAAAATTATTACAATATGCAACGCTTGTTGGTCTTATATATTTTTTAAACACAAACGAAAACTCATATTGTGTTGAAACCTATAATTGGGCATTATTATCATATGAACTAGACCCAACTTCCACAAATTTATTTATTATATGCCAAATTTTATCAAATCCAGATTGGCTTCACGAAACATTAGATAAAAAAAATGAACATACTCAAAAATATATAAAATTATTTTTAGAAGAAGATCTCCTTCTTAATCCTATCCCATTCGAAAATATAGAAAAAACAAAAGGGGTTTTTGCATTAGAATTAGGGTCAATTTATTTACAAGAAAAAAATTATAAAGAAGCAGCACATTACTTTAAAATGGCAATTGATTTTGGTTCAAATAACGCTCTTATTCCCTATGCCAGCTTGTGCATTTATTATCTAGAAGATTTAAAATATGACGAAGTAAAAGAAGTTTTACTAAAAGTTGTAGATTTAAAATATAATAAACATGATGAAAAAAAAGGATATTTTTTGCTTGGGTTTATGGAATTATTACATTCAAATTATACTGAAGCGCATCACTATTTCGAAATTGGAAAACGACTTGGATCAAAAGACGCTGCTTTTCATCATTCAATTACTCAAAAAATTTTAGAACATCAATCATTATATGAGCATTCTATAAATAATAAGTTCGACATCAATCCTAACGATGAGGATTCATCATCTGGCGATACGATTCCTATTTTTTCTGATGATGAACAAGTTGATTTGACAGAGCCAGATGATTGCTTTGTTGATAGTAATCAAACGCCAATAGAGACCTCAACAAAAACATTATCTTTATCTTCTGAAATAGATTATGAACCTTGGAAAAAATATCCTTCAACAAAATTAAAGCAGGATGCTAATCCTCTCAACCAAGATGAAATTGAAGATCAAGAATCTGCACAAAAAAAAATAAAAATTGATAGGTTAGTTGAAGAACTCAAAAAACCTAAACTTAAAAAGCGTAAAATGACCAAATATTTATCACGTCTTTTAAGTTTGGTTGATAAAGAAGCTTATATTACACCTGGTGAAGCCGTACGTGTAAAATTTAATGTGGGCGACATGGTTTTGCCTATGCATATACAACACCCTAGCGCAGGCAATACAGTAGAAGCAGGACGCCTTAGAACCATTCAAACTTTTGTTGATGCGCTAGCTTCTTCACATTAATTTTTTGAGTGTTTTGATACCTAACTTAAATAAACTAATTTAAGGCTTGCTTTTTAGATGAAAGTTGACTATCTTGCGAGTTAATCAAATGACGCTGCGCCCGTAGCTCAACTGGATAGAGCATCTGACTACGAATCAGAAGGCTAGGAGTTCGAATCTCTTCGGGCGCGCCATATAAAAATGAAGCTAAATGGCAAGAGATCTCATGATAATGTCAGCAGCAATTACAACACCTAAAACATTTCCAATTTCCTGGGCAGAATTTCATCGCGATGCGCGTGCACTTGCTTGGCGATTATCAACTCTTGGGCCTTTCAATCGAATTATAGCCGTTACGCGTGGTGGTCTAGTCCCTGCAGCAATTGTTGCTTGGGAGCTTGATATTCGTCTAATCGATACAGTTTGTATCATTAGCTACCACGATTACCAAATTGGCAAAGCTGAAATTTTGAAAAAAGTAGGTGGCGATGATGAAGGCGTGCTTGTCATTGATGATTTGGTCGACACAGGCACGACGGCTACTTTAATTCGTGAAATGCTCCCCAAGGCTCATATTGCGACAGTATACGCTAAAGCAAATGGCAAGCCATTGGTTGATAGTTTTGTGACAGAAGTGAGTCAGGATACTTGGATAGTATTCCCCTGGGAAATCTAAGGCTAATTATAAACAATACTGGAACTGCACATCTTATGCACAGTTTTTAGATTTTCTAAACTTTAATCTAATCTGCTTAGTTTAGTTTCAACATACGCTAACGAAGAATTTGTCCATAATCTAAGCAATTAGAATTAGAAATTGGTTTTGCTTTCCATATCAATTATACTATAGTCATTCTTCCAGGGTTTGCTTGCATGATATGTGCTCAACGCTAGACTTTTTATAGACTGAGGATTTGATGACTAAAACTGATAAAATTCGTAATTTTGCCATTATCGCCCATATTGATCACGGTAAATCAACGCTTGCTGATCGCCTTATTGAAAAATGTAGTGCGATTGAATCACGCGACATGAAAAATCAAATTCTCGATTCCATGGATATTGAGCGCGAACGCGGTATTACGATTAAAGCGCAAACCGTTCGTCTCAGCTATCCTGCAAAAGATGGCGTTGTTTATCAACTTAATCTTATTGATACACCAGGTCATGTCGATTTTTCTTATGAAGTCAGCAGATCTTTATCAGCGTGCGAGGGTTCCATTTTAGTCGTGGACGCGTCTCAGGGGGTTGAAGCACAAACACTTGCAAACGTGTATCAAGCCATTGATCACAACCATGAATTCGTTGTTGTTCTCAACAAAATAGATTTACCCGCTGCGGAACCAGATCGCGTTAAAAAGCAAATTGAAGACGTAATAGGCCTCGATACCAGCAATTCAGTTGAAATTTCAGCTAAAACAGGATTAAACATTGATCAAGTTTTAGAAGCAATCATCACACGCTTACCTGCGCCAAAAGGCAATGAAGATGCCCCACTACAAGCATTATTGGTTGATAGTTGGTATGATGCCTATTTAGGTGTTGTGATTTTAGTCCGTATTAAAGACGGCGTGCTTAAAAAAGGCATGAAAATCAAAATGATGGGGACTGGTGGTACGTATAACGTTGAACGCGTTGGTATTTTCAAACCCAAATTAACAGATATTCCTGAATTATCCCCTGGTGAAGTTGGCTTTTTTACGGCAGGCATTAAATATGTGGCCGATTGTAAAGTGGGCGATACGGTCACAGACGAAAAAAATTCATGTTCGGAAGCATTGCCTGGCTTCAAACCGTCGATTCCTGTTGTGTTTTGTGGTCTTTTCCCTATTGATGCGGCCGACTATCATAATTTACGAGAAGGTCTTGAAAAATTACGCCTTAACGATGCCAGTTTTTCCTTTGAACCGGAAACGTCAGCCGCCCTTGGTTTTGGATTCCGCTGCGGCTTTTTAGGCCTGCTTCATCTTGAAATCATTCAAGAAAGATTATCACGTGAATTTAATCTTGATCTTTTAACAACAGCTCCTTCGGTTGTTTATAATGTTTATAAAATTGATGGCACGATGGAGGAAGTTCATAATCCTGCAGATCTTCCAGATCCCATTAAAATTTCAGAGATTCATGAACCTTGGATTAAAGCCACAATCATGGTGCCTGACGACTATTTAGGAGCAGTCTTAGCGCTTTGCACTGAAAAACGTGGCATTCAAGAAGAACTCACTTACGTGGGTCAACGCGCGATGCTTATTTATCAATTGCCACTTAACGAAGTTGTTTTCGATTTTCATGATCGTTTAAAATCTGTCAGCCGTGGATATGCAAGTTTTGATTATGCCATTGCAGATTACCGTGTTGGTGACCTTGTTAAAATGTCCATTCTTGTGAATGGTGAAGCAGTAGACGCTTTATCTATGATGATGCATCGTTCCGTCGGTGAAACAAGGGGTCGTGCTGTTTGTGAAAAGTTAAAAGATCTTATCCCACGCCAAATGTTTCAGATACCTATTCAGGCAGCTGTTGGTGGTCGAATCGTCGCACGCGAAACAATTAAAGCCTTCCGTAAAGACGTGTTAGCTAAATGTTATGGTGGTGATATTAGCCGTAAACGTAAACTTCTTGAAAAGCAAAAAGAAGGTAAGAAAAAAATGCGTCAATTCGGTAAAGTCGAAATCCCGCATTCAGCCTTTATTGATATTTTAAAAACAGGCGACAAATAAACCTATGTTTGCGATCTATTTGCATGCAATTTGTATAATACCACCTCTTTTTTTAGCCATTTTTATTTTTTTCCGCCTTAAAGGTGACAAAATCCATAAAATAATGGGGTGGAGTTTTGTTACCTTAATGTTGATCAGCATGATTGCCAGTTTTTGGATTCCCAGCTTTGGCGATCTTAGCTTTATTCACATTCTTTCAGTTGCAACCATCTATTGGATTATACGCGCTATTATAGCTATCAGGTTCAAAGGGCCAGATTGGCGTTATGTTCACGCAAGCAATATGATTGCAGCTTTTATTGGGATTTTCATTGCAGGTATTGGTGTTTTTGTGCGGCATTATATTTATCCTGGTGACGTTGGTGCAGGTGGTATCGCGTCCTTGATATTAGCGATTATCCTGATTCCAATTGCCGTTAAAATGTCTTTACGCTATAAAAAATATGTATAATATTTAGAATTTTTTTACTATTTATTTATTACTTTTGTATGTTCAAAAATTAAATCATGTAGAAATTCTTGTTTTGGTGATCTAGCGCCAATAATCATTTCCAACCACCATATAATCTGGAAGACAAAAGTGCGTTTAAAACACATCCAAAAACCAAGGCGATTGCCTTTAGCATCCCATAATATAAGCCCCATTATCTTTTTACCAATTGATGCTTGCCATTTTGAACTTTCTAAAATTGTAAAATATATAATTAATAAAATATGAAAAAATAAAATGTTAAGCCATGAAAAATCTAAGGACGCGGGGGTAAAAGAAAACGTTTTAATATGTTGAAATGTATTTGTTCCTGGAATAATAGAAATTGTTTCGACGTGCTCGGATTTACCGACAAACATATGAAGTAAATAAAATAATGCGAAAACAAATATTAAATCAATAAAATATGCCCATATGCGTTTTGATGTAATGCTCATTTTATTTTTCTTTCATTTTTACTTGTGTATGATCAAAAGCTGTATCATGAAGAAATTCTTCTTTTTTAGTAAAAAGTGCATAAATAACAGTAATTGGCCATATAAATTGAAAGACAAGAGCACGTGTAAAACACATCCAAAAACCAAGGCGATTACCTTGAGCATCGCACAATATAAGACCCATGATTTTTTTACCAATGGATGCTTGCCAATTAGAGCTTTCTAGGATGCCAAAATATAAAGTAAAAAAACCAGTAAATAAAGCACCTTTTAAGAAGGAAATGGCATCTGAATCTAAATGTAAAATTTTAAATTGTAAAAGAAGTTCATAAAAAAAGTGAAAAAATGCGCCAAATAACATGAAATCAATAATATTTGCCCATATACGTTTTGATATTATGCTCATTTTTCTCTCCTTTTTAAGCCTTCATATTCCTTTATATTATCTGAAAAAAATTAATTTTTGATTAAAATCTATAAACAAGCATTAATTCATCACGAATTGGAATATCGTAATCGCCTAAAGCTGGGATGCTGGGTTTTAAGCTACGTGCATAATCAACCACGTCAAGAAAGATGCCTGATAACACAAAGCCACGACGCTGATAAAAACGCAAAGCATCCAAATTATCATTTGTTGTCATGACATGAATTTGAGGGCAATTGTTTTTTTGGGCTTCACCGAATAAAGCATTAAGTAATTTTGTGCCAATGCCTGAAAATTTAGAGAAAGATTCAAACACAATGATTTCCCAATTAATTTTTTGGCGTTCAAAAAGCAAAAACGCGATACATTCTTCGTTGTTAAACGCTAAATATCCTTCTAAATCTTTTGTAAAATATTTTTTGCCATGGACGATTAAAGGTTCTCCACCCCAATAAAGTGTTATAAATTTTTCAAGGATTTTATGGTCTGAATTTGTTTTGGGTCGAATGATAATATTGTTCATTGTGGATGCTTTCAATTTAAATACAGAAAGATGTTGTGAACGTATCTGTATTCCCTTTCCATGGCAAGCCCATTAAGGTAAAATAAAATAGCCCTTTTTAAAGGACTTGAATCTTCTATAGAGGTTGAATTGGCTAAAAATATGTCAAAAAGTGCGCTTGATTATCATCGTGATCCGACACCAGGTAAGATTTCTGTTGTGCCCACGAAACCGCTTGCCAATCAACGCGATTTGTCGCTTGCTTATTCGCCAGGTGTTGCAGCCCCTTCCCTTGCTATTGCTGAAAATCCGGCACGCGCTGCTGATTATACAATACGTTCAAATTTAGTGGCTGTTATTACCAATGGAACGGCGGTTTTAGGCTTAGGTGATATTGGTCCCTTGGCTGCCAAACCTGTCATGGAAGGGAAAGCTGTTCTCTTTAAAAAATTCGCCGGCATTGATGTTTTTGATATTGAAATTAATGAAAAAAATCCAGATAAGCTTGTTGATATTATTGCTAGTTTAGAGCCTACCTTCGGCGGTATCAATTTAGAAGATATTAAAGCGCCAGAATGTTTTGAAATTGAAGAAAAATTAAAAAAACGCATGACGATTCCTGTTTTTCATGATGATCAACATGGGACGGCTATTATCGTAGCAGCAGCCATTCGTAATGGATTGCGCGTTGTTAAAAAAGATATTGCAAACGTTAAACTTGTTTGTTCGGGTGCTGGCGCTGCAGCGCTCGCGTGTCTTGATCAGCTTGTAAAAATGGGCTTAAAACGCGAAAATGTTTATGTTTCAGATCTTTATGGTGTCGTGTATAAAGGTCGCGAAATTGCCATGGATCCACGTAAATCCATGTATGCACAAGAAACTAACGCGCGTAAAATTGTCGATATTATGCAAGATGCAGATATATTTTTAGGATTATCAGCACCTAAAGCCCTGCCGAAAGAAGGGGTGGCCTTAATGGCAAAATCACCGCTTATTTTAGCGCTTGCTAATCCTGAACCTGAAATTTTACCTGAAGAGATCAAAAAAATTCGAAGCGATGCGATCATTGCAACAGGTCGTTCAGATTACCCCAATCAAGTAAATAACGTCTTGTGTTTCCCCTTTATTTTTAGAGGCGCGCTTGATGTGGGGGCCACTGAAATTAACGATGCGATGAAACTCGCTTGTATCGAATCTTTGGCAAATCTTGCGATGGCCGAATCATCTGATATTGTCGCACGGGCTTATGGGGACGAGGATCAAAAATTTGGTCCTGATTATTTAATACCAAAACCCTTTGATCCAAGATTAATCCTTGAAATACCGATTGCTGTAGCCAAGGCCGCCATGGAAAGTGGTGTTGCAACGCGCCCTATTAAAGATTTTGAAGCCTATAAGCACACTCTTCATTCTTATGTGTATCGTTCTAGTTTTTTAATGCGTTCAGTTATGCAAACGGCCCGTAAAAATCCCATGCGTTTGGTTTTTGCGGAAGGTGAAGAAGAAAAAGTTTTACGGGCTGTTCAAGTATTGTTGGATGAAAAATTAGTACATCCTATCTTGATTGGTCGTCCCGAAGTTATTGCCCACCGCGTTGAAAGATTAGGCTTAAGATTGAAGCTTAATAAAGATGTTGAGATCGTAAATCCTGAAGATGATCCTCGTTTTCATGAATATTGGAGCCTGTATCACACGTTAATGCAACGCAAAGGCGTAACACCTTCTATTGCTAAAACAGAAGTCCGCACGGAAACAACATTGATTGCAACGCTCATGATGTTGCGTGGCGAAGCCGATGCCATGTTATGTGGTTTGGTCGGTACCTATCCTGAACATTATCATTATATTTATGATATGTTAGGTTTGTCTGAAGGGGTTAAAGTTGCAGCCGCTTTAAGTGCCGTTGTGATGCCTAAAGGAACGGTCTTTTTAACGGATACCTATCTTTGCCAAGATCCTACTGAAGAACAACTTTCGGAAATTGCAATATTAGCAGCCGACATGGTAAAACGTTTTGGGTTAGAACCTAAAATTGCACTTTTATCCCATTCTAATTTTGGATCTTCAAGATCAGCTTCAGCGCAAAAAATGCGTAATGTCCTTGATCTTGTGAGAACGAAGGCACCGCATCTTGAAATAGAAGGTGAAATGCATGCAGATATGGCGCTTCAACCAGAAATACGTGCGTCGATTTTTCCGAATGCGCAATTAGAAGGCATGGCTAATGTACTTGTTATGCCTAATTTAGATGCAGCCAACATTGCGCTCAATCTATTGAAAAGCTTGGGTGAAGGACTTTCGATTGGTCCTATGCTTTTAGGTGTTGCCGAAAGCGCGCATATATTAACACCTTCAACAACAGTGCGTGGGATTGTTAATATGGCGGCTCTTGCTGTTGTTGATGCCCAAAGTCGTTTAGCCAAAAAAAAACTTGTGCTGAAAGAGACTGGAAAAAGAGGGGATTACGCCATTGCCTGATCAACAAGAAATTTATTTTCAGCTGACGCCTGAGTTTATGGATGCGCTTCATGATGCGCTCAATCATGGGGACCAAGAACAGGTACAGCATCTTGTTGAACCTTTACATGCGGCGGATCTTGCTGATTTATTAAATAAATCTAAAGAACTTGACCGTGTGGCGTTGATCACCTCTTTATCTTCAGCACTTGATCCCGAAGTATTGCCTTATCTTGAAGAACATGTCCAAGAAGAAGTTTTAGAACTTTTAGGACGCGATCGTTTTGCTTCTTTATTGCCAAATCTTGAAAGCGATGACGTCATTGACGTTATTAAAGATTTGGAAGAAGAAGAACGTAACGATTTGTTACAGGCCATGCCTGCGCGGGATCGTGCGATTCTCGAGCAAAGTCTTCATTATCCCGAGGATAGTGCGGGACGGCTTATGCAACGAGAAATGGTTGTAACACCAGAACATTGGACAGTAGGACAAGCCATTGATCTTATTCGTTTAAATGTTGATTTACCTAGAGATTTTTACGCTGTTTTTGTAGTAGATCCTAAATATCGACCCGTTGGTGTGTTGACCGTATCACGTTTATTACGTAGCCAACGTGAAGTTTTTGTAAACGAACTTATGGACAAGCAATATTGGCCAATACCCGTTGATATGGATCAAGAAGAAGTTGCCTCTCTTTTTAGAAAATATGGGTTGGTTTCAGCGCCCGTTATTAATCAAGACGAACGTTTGGTCGGTGTTATTACCGTTGATGACGTTGTTGATGTTATTAACGAGGAAGCTGAAGAAGATATTATGCACCTAGGTGGTGTCTCTGAAAAAGATACATCGAGTGCTGTTTTTGAAACGCTCAAAATGCGTTTTCCTTGGTTGCTTGTCAATTTAGGCACAGCCTTTTTATCTTCTTTTGTAATTTCCTGTTTTTCAACGACCATTGATCATCTTGTCGAGCTTGCCGTCTTAATGTCTATTGTGCCAGCTTTATGCGGCAATGCAGGGACGCAGACCTTGACGGTAGTCGTTCGCGGTCTTGCGACCAAAGAAATTACAGAATTAAATGCACGACGATTGGCTTTTAAAGAAATTTTTGTAGCTATTGCAAATGGTATTATTTTTGCTGTTATAACAGGTGTTGCCTCTGCGTTGTGGTTCCAGCATATTAATCTTGGTATTACCATTGGTATTGCTATGATTGGTAATTTTGTTGTGGCGGGCACTGTTGGTGCTTTGATACCTATTGGACTTTCAAAAACATCTGTCGATCCTGCAATCGCCTCAAGTGTTTTATTATCTGCTATGACTGATACGATTGGCTTTTTCTTGTTTTTAGGATTAGCATCCATCTTTTTACTATAAGGATTTAAAATGATTCCTAACCGTTCCCCCTTTTTAAATTTTGATCTCGGCGAAACAGCAACTTTATTACGCGATTCTGTTAAAAGCTTTGCGCAAAAAGAAATAGCGCCTATTGCGCAAGAAATTGATCATAATAATGAATTTCCCCGGCATTTATGGCCAAAATTAGGGGATTTAGGGGTGCTTGGTGTCACGGTGGGTGAGGAATATGGCGGTGCCCAGATGGGGTATACCGAGCATGTGATTGCGATGGAAGAAATCTCACGCGCCTCTGCTTCCATTGGATTAAGTTATGGTGCGCATTCCAATTTATGTGTGAATCAAATCCATATAAATGGCAATAAAGCACAAAAAATGAAATATTTACCAAAATTAGTATCAGGTGAATATTTGGGTGCGCTTGCGATGTCGGAAGCAGGATCTGGGTCTGATGTTGTATCCATGCGCTTGAAAGCCGATAAAAAAGGTGATCGTTATATTTTAAATGGCACCAAAATGTGGATTACCAATGGTCCACAAGCTGATGTCTTGGTTGTTTATGCCAAAACTGATCCTCAAGGTGGCACGAAAGGTATTACGGCTTTTATCATTGAAAAAGGCATGAAAGGCTTTAGTACAGCACAAAAATTAGACAAATTGGGTATGCGTGGTTCTGATACTTGTGAGCTTGTTTTTGATAATTGTGAAATCCCTGAAGAGAACATTTTAGGCGGACTTAATGCAGGCGTTCAAGTCTTAATGAGTGGCCTTGATTATGAACGTTTAGTCCTTTCAGGTGGTCCATTAGGCATTATGCAGGCAGCACTCGATATCGTTTTACCTTATGTGCATGAACGTAAACAATTTGGGAAAGCGATTGGTGAGTTCCAAATCATGCAAGGCAAACTTGCGGATATGTATACAACCTATATGGCTTGTAAATCATATGTTTATATGGTGGCAAAGGCTTGTGATCGCGGTGAAGTAACACGCAAAGATGCAGCGGGTGCAATTTTATATTCTGCTGAAAAAGCGACTTGGATGGCCTTAGAAGCGATTCAATGTTTAGGCGGCAATGGTTATATCAATGAATATCCAGTGGGTAGACTTTTACGCGATGCTAAATTATATGAAATCGGCGCAGGCACATCCGAAATAAGACGTATGCTTATTGGTCGTGAATTGTTTAAAGAAACTTGAAGAGACTTCTTTCGAAACGCTACGACTGTGGTCGATTGATGCGTCGTTTCGGTACTCAGATCCTCATGTATAAAGAATACATTGTGGTCTTCCGTGCCGAATCTTCTATCACTCGTCCCACATTAGCGAGTTTTGAAAGAAGTCTAATACCAAAATGACAGTAGTAAATTTCGAAAAAGATCTAATACTTCAATGCGTCTAAAGCACCTTGCAATATATAAGACGCTGCCATTTTATCAACAACTTGCTTTTGTCTTTTGCGCGTTAAATCAGCTTCAATCATAATGCGGCTTACAGCCATTGTTGAAAGGCGTTCATCCCAAAAAAGCAGCGGTAGATCAATAGAGGGTTCAATGTTTTTTGCAAATTGGCGTACTGATTCACACCGAGGACCCTCAGACCCATTCATATTCATAGGCAATCCGATGACAATGCCTTTAATGTTATGTTTTTGAATAATAGTTTGAATTTCTTCCAATAATTTTGAGAATTTATCTTTAATAAGCGTTTCAAGTGGGGTGGCAATCATGCGATCAAGATCAGAAAGAGCAATGCCTAATGTCTTTTCACCTAAATCAAATCCTAATAATCTGCCACGATTGGGTAATGTCGATTTAAAGTCTAAAATAGTGTGAGAAATCATTAAGAATTACTACTTTCAGCAAAACAATAAAGCTTATCTTTAATTTTTATAAGAGGCGGTATTTTTGTTTTTTCAAATTCTAAATAAACAGGCTGTAACATTGACCAGAAAAAGTACCACGAACTTTTTATATGATTTTTTAAATGCTCAGGCTTTAAGTGAAAAGGAAAAATATGCAAAGGTACTTGTTTTTGGCCAGCTTCCAAAGCGAAATGGATAAGGGTATAAATTTCTTCAATTTGAGGATCCGTCATTGCAAAACATCCAACTGAGCAACAATCACCATGAATCATGATATGTGATCCTGTTGAATCCATCGCTTTGTCGTAATGGTTAGGATAGCCAACATTAAGCGCTAAATGATATTGGCTGTTCGGATGCAAGCTATCTGCCGAGAGTGTATAAAAACCTTCAGGTGCTTGTTTATCACCCTGTTTCATTTTAGGCCCTAAAACACCAGACATTGCACAAATAGGGTAGGTTTTGAAAAGTTGGAATGTATCTTTTCCTTTAATCCAAAGTTCTAATTCTTTGTCTTTTTTGAAGATTCTAACAAAAACATTACTGCCTAATTCTAATTTTTTTTGTTGCAAGGCTGTTTTAAGTTTTGCAAGCACGCGCTCTTTAGCTTGAGCAGATCTTTTTGATTCAGGCACCCTACAATAGTTTTCGGCATTCAGTGAAAAAGATACAAAAGTAAGCATAAAAAGGTAAAGAATTTTTAACATTTTTTTTTGTCAGTAATTGCTATCACCTTTAAGAGTAATATCATTTTTTCCTTTTTCAAGATAAGTTTTATACTATTTTTTAATTTTACAAAATGTTTAGCCAAATAACTGCTCAGATTATGTGGCAAAGTCTAGAAGGAACTAGAACCGGCACGGAATGTACCTAAGTACATGAGTACCTTTGCTTCGATCTGACAACGAATTTGCCCATAGGTTGGGTCTTAAGCTGCTTTTTTGAATGCGCCATATTTTGTGTCTACATAATCTTCTAAAATAGCTTTAAACTCATCAACAATATTATCACCGCGAAGTGTTGCAACTTTCCTGCCATCGACAAAAACGGGTGCTGCTGGTGATTCACCACTTCCTGGAAGACTAATACCAATATTGGAATGCTTACTTTCTCCAGGTCCATTAACGATACATCCCATCACGGCCACATTCATTGTTTCAACGCCTTTGTAAACGTTTTTCCATGCAGGCATACGATCGCGTAAATAAGTTTGTATTTCGCCTGCGAGTTCGCGAAAGAACGAACTTGTTGTACGCCCACATCCGGGACACGCAGAAACCATAGGGGCAAAAGAGCGTATACCCATTGTTTGAAGAATTTCTTGGCAAACAATAACTTCTTTTGTGCGGGATGACCCTGGTTCAGGTGTTAAAGACACACGAATCGTGTCACCAATACCTTCAAGAAGCATAGCGCCAATAGCAATCGAAGACGCAACAATACCTTTAGATCCCATACCCGCTTCTGTGAGACCTAGATGAAGCGCATAATTATCTTCTGCAGCAAGCCTTCTGTAAACTTGCAACAATTCTTGAACGCGGCTTACTTTGCAAGCCAAAATAATTTTATTTTTGGGAAGGCCTATTTCTTGCGCTTTTTTAGCACTTGTTAATGCTGATAAAACAAGGGCATCTTGTAGAATAACATTTGCTTCTTTGGGTGTTTTAGCACTTGCATTTTGGTCCATTAATTGTGCGAGCAATCCTTGATCTAAGCTGCCCCAATTAACACCGATGCGTACTGGCTTATTATATTTTATAGCAACATCAATCATCATTTTGAATTGAGGATCATGTTTTTCACCAAAGCCTACATTGCCTGGATTAATACGATATTTATCAAGAGCTTGAGCACATTCAGGATAAGATGTTAGAAGCCGATGTCCATTATAATGAAAATCACCAATCAAGGGAACATGACAGCCTAAAGCATCTAATTTTTTGCGAATAAGGGGGACAGCTTTAGCTGCATCTTCATCATTAACTGTCAGACGCACAAGTTCTGATCCTGCATCAGCGAGCGCCTTAATTTGAGCAACGCTCGCTTCAACATTTGCCGTTTCAGTATCTGTCATTGATTGTACAACAACGGGCGCACCACCACCTACTTGAATAGAACCAATTTTGACGGCAATGGTTTGCTTTCTTTCGATCATGATGTATCCTTATTTTTATACGATATTTGTAATAAAGAGACTATAACAATTAATGCAGTAAAAAATCAAGAAAATGTCTGCATATTTTAATTGGAAAGAGTATTTACTTCTAGTGACAGAGTTTCGAAGAGATATAATATGTATTTAATTTTGTTGAATTTCAGTACAAAGGATATGAAATGATAGACTGCTTTTATATTAAAATTCAATTTAATTACCCAGCCCCCCCCTGCTACGCCCCGCGGCTTGACCGCGGGGTCCATGCTGAAAAAATAAAATGTAACTATTTATCTATACTTTTAAAAATTTTTTTTGTATCCGGCGGTCATGCCGCGGGACGTAGGTGGTGTGATGTTCAAAATTCGCTCACCCTCCTCGCGCATTATATTTTAAAAAAAGAATTCTGTAAAAATGAGCTATAATTCAATACCTTCTACTTTAGAAGATAAAGTTTTTGCCTATCCACGATTTTTAGATTTAACTTTTGATCGACTGTTTTCTGTTTTACACAATCTTGGTAATCCACATTTAAAATTACCACCTGTAATTCATGTTGCAGGCACAAATGGAAAAGGTTCAACGATCGCTTTTCTTTATACCATATTGAAAGCGCACGATTTTAAAGTTCATGTTTTCACATCACCGCATCTTGTCAAATTAAATGAACGTTTTGTTCTTGCTAATCAAGAAATTGACGATAACTATTTAATTGAGCTCATTCAATTATGTGAAAAAGCAGCATCAGATATTCAACTTACTTGGTTTGAATTGTTAACATGTGTTGCATTCTTAAGTTTCAGTCAAACAAAAGCTGATTTTTGTCTCATCGAAACAGGTCTTGGAGGTCTTCATGATGCAACCAATATCATCGAAAATCCAATATTAAGTTTAATTACATCTATTTCATATGATCATCAAGATGTATTAGGCAAGACATTGAAAGAAATTGCCTTTCAAAAGGCAGGCATTTTAAAAAAATCTTCTGTTAATTTAATTGGTCAAAACAATCCAGAGATTCTTGATTTTTATCAAAATTATATAATCGATAATGCATTAGAAGGAAAAATTTTTGATCGTGATTATAGTTTTAAACAAATTGATAAAGGCTTTAGTTTTCAATCAGGTAATAGACTTCTTTCGAAACACGCTAATGTGAGGCGAGTGATAGAAGATTCGGCACGGAAGACCGCAGTGTATCCTTATATACATAAGGATCTGAGTACCGAAACGACGCATCAATCGACCACAGTAGTAGAGTTTCAAAAGAAGTCTAATATGGAAATAATCGTTCCGACTTTAGGATTACAAGGTCAACACCAATTAGCCAATGCCTCCTTGGCTATTATGGCAAGTGTTGTTCTTAAGAAAAAAGGATATAATATTCAACAAGATATTATTGTCGATGCTATTAAAAATACGCAATGGCCAGGAAGACTTCAGCAGATTTCATCCTTAAAATCAGATGCTGAAATTTGGGTAGATGGCGCTCATAATCAAGGTGGCGCTCAAGTTTTATTGAAGACTTTAGATGAATGGTCAAAAGAATGCGATCTACACATTGTTATTAGTCTTTCTAAAACAAAAGATCCTGTTTTGTTTTTAGAGTCATTCAAACATAAAAATTATAATTTATATGCCTATCAAAATCCGTCAGATGATTTCATTTCATCTTCTGCATTAATTAATATTTCTTCTAAAATGGGTATAAAAATTCAAGAAATTACTGATTTGGATACATTTTTAGAAAATCTTAATAAATCTTTAAGCTTTAATACAAAGATAATATTTACAGGTTCTTTATATTTTGTAGGACAAATAATGAAAAGGTAAAATTTTTTAATTTATAATTTTAACAAAAAACCACGGGACTTGACCCAAAGTAATTTCTAATAAAGATGGATCAGTGTTTCCTGCCATCGATCTAATAAATTCCTGAAAACCTGATAGATAATCCTTATTGTCTTGAGATGCTAAATTATTGTCAATGTCTTTTATGTTTTCGTCAGATATATGTGCTATACCAGAATTATTTGTTTCTGGATTAAAAATTGAAATTAAAATATCCAGATACCCCTAAAATTCACTTGATTTTAGATCGTAGCCCATACAATACAAGCCTTGCAACACAGGAGGCTGCCAAAGATTGTGGTATAACTTTGCACTATTTGCACCCTTACAGTCCAAATTTAAATCTGATTGAACGCTTATGGAAAGTCATGAACGAGCATGTTTGTAATAATAAATTTTTTCCATCAGCTAAAGATTTTCGTACATCAATCATGAACTTTTTTAAAATTACATGGCCTACAATAGCAGGCGATATGGTTGATAGGATTAATGATAATTTCCAGACTTTAAAATCGGCACTTTGAGTTTAAATGAGTATATAATGAAAATTTGTTACCTGATTTTTTAGACCAGTTTTAAATTCATCATATCAGATCTATGATGTTGATTCGAGAGGACGAATTGTTCTAATTAAGAGACACCCTTCAGTAAAATGAAGGGTGTAAGGTCGTGTTTAATTAACAAACAACATAGAAGGCGGAATACTTTTTATGCTATTGTTACATAAACTTTCTTGATTCCTTTTTTCCGTGTGTTAAATAATGATTTATTGCAAATTTTCTTTTTTCCTCATTTGAGGATAGTGTTTGGGCAAAATCATATAAGTCTTGATTCAAGCGAAGATAGGTAAAAGGATTAAAATATTTTCTCCCTTCACTTTTTCCGTACCTTAAATAATGTTTTAAAGCAAATTTCTTTTTGTCCTCATCTGAGGATAGTGTTTCAGCAACGTAATATAAGTCTTCATAATAGTAAAGATAGCAGGAAGCATCAAAATTCTCAGGTAGAATTTCTAAATATTTTCTTCCTTCATTTTTTGCAAAAGTTAAAAAATGCCATATAGCAAATGTTCTTTTTTCGTCATCTGTAGATAATTTTTCAGCAGCATTGTATAGGTCTTCATACAAATATAGATAGGCAAAAGGATCAAAATATTTTCTTCCTTCACTTTCTCCAGACGTTAGATAATGAGTTATAGCAAATTTTCTTTTTTCTTCATCCGAGGATAATGTTTGGGCATGATCATATAAGTCTTGGTACATATGAAGATAGCACAAAGCATCAAAACCTGTTGGCAAATCAATGACATTAGTTGATGTGTTTATGCCATGTGTTTCAGGTTGTTGAAGTAAATCATCGTCAAGTTTCTTAATAACTATGGAAATTTTATTAGCACCGAAAACCATAAATTTTCCAGGAATAGATGGTTCTTCAAAATTAATGCTGCCATCTAATCGTAAAAAAGAGACATTATCAATGTTATGAGAAAATACTTCTATTGCCTTCAGCCAATTTTCTGCTCCCCCTTCAAGTTTATTTTCTAAAACAACACTGTTTTCCGTACGAAATATCATGTTTTTAAAATTCATCTGAAGTGCTTTAAGAATACATATCCCCCCAACATCAGCTATCGAATCCTGAATATTTATTTTACCCCCTGCGTTCATATTTAATTTGTCTTCTGCAATCAAAAGAGTTTTTTCAAAATTAAAACTTGCAGCTTTAAAAGATAAATTTTTATAAGAATAGGATGGCTGCATATCACCAGAATCTATTTTTTCAAAATTTTCCTTACATGATTGAACGAGCTCGGGCATATTAACAATCTCTAGCGATGATAACGTAACTTCATCATCATGTATCTGGATTGCCCAAGCGCCTCCTCTAGGAGACTGATACGACTTAATAACATAGTGCTTATCACTTGCGCCATCAGGAAAAATAACCTCCTCACCATTAATTTTAATAGCAAAAGACATTTTGGATAAAAGAACTAAGGATAACAAAGATATTTTGATAAGGTTAGTGATAGACATGTTTTCTCCAACTTAATTTTATAAACAATTTTTAACGAATTGATTTCATTGTATAATATGATGATTTACTACCAACAAATTATAAATCAAACCGATATAAAGAATAAAAAAAGGATAGGAAGCATATCACTTCAGATCTTTTTTAAACTCATTAGTAATATCAAACACAAAAAAAAGAGCTAAAGCGATTAAGCTTGAGCTCTTTTTTGAAAGTAAGTAAAACAATTATTGTAGACATTTGTATTCGATATAATTTCTGAGATCTAATTTTAGAAAGGAATAAAGAAGAATCGGAAAGATCAAGCCGATCATCTTATTAGTAACAGTAAGCTAAATACATTGCTGTATGTACACATCTGTCCTATTAACGTGGTGGTCTACCACGAGATTAATTGGG
>JAUXUR010000064.1 GCA_030680745.1 Alphaproteobacteria bacterium | reverse complement strand
ATGCAATAATTCCATCAGCTGCATGGTACCAATCCTATGTATGTGTTTGTTTTTATAGGATTATAAACATCATGCAGTGTTTATGGAATTTTTATTATTTTTCAACGTATTATAAAAATATTTCGTGTGGATCTCTCAGGATCAAGTCGCGGGACGTAGAAGAGTAGTTGTTGATTTCAAGCAACCAATTGAAATTACAAAAAATAATTTCAATAATAATTATTCAACAACACCCCTCGTATAAGAGAGTCTAGATATTAATTCATGCATTAAGAAGAATACCCTAATGCTAAATTACTTTTGCAAATTGATATAAACGTGGCTTTATCAACACCTTTATGCATCTCACTTTTATAAGGCTTTACGCCTTTTTTAGTAAGAGATTTACTAATGTCTAGTTTTGTAAGAGCACCGCCAGCATTATTTGCATTCCAAAGATCCTCACATCTATCTGCGAACGTTACTCGCGAATTAAATGACAGACCTACCAGTACCACAAAAAAAATTGTTAATTTTTTCATTTTTTCCTCCATTTTATAAACTTCATTACTTGAATTGTATCATATAACATAAAACCAGCAATTAAAAAAAAAACAATTCTTCAATTCATCAATTGCACTTTTCCTAAAACCTAGGCAAGATCAACCTACACAAAAACAAAGGTAACAAATATGGACGCAATCGAAACGATTCAAAGCAAAACCAAAAAAGTTTATTGCGACGGAAATCCCAAAAATGGTAATAAATCCATGCACAATAAATCATTGGGACATCCCCGTGTATTCCTGAATATGGGTGAAAAAGACCATATTGATTGTCCTTATTGTAGCCGTCATTATCAATATAATGAGACCCTTAAAGAATGCAAACCTCTTTGACTCAATCCTCATCACAACCGAAACCTAAGCTTTATCTTATTGATGGCTCCGGCTTTATTTTTAGGGCATTCCACGCCATCCCACCTTTAACGCGCAAAGATGGCACACAAGTCAATGCCGTTTATGGTTTTTGCACGATGTTGTCAAAATTATTGACAGATCATCATGCTGATTATATTGCCGTTGTTTTTGATGCGTCGCGCGAAAATTTTCGCAATGAAATTTACCCGGAATATAAAGCACATAGACCACCAACGCCGCCCGAACTAATCCCACAGTTTCCCTTGATTCGCGAAGCAACCACCGCTTTTAATATTCCTTGGTTTCAGCTTGAAGGCTATGAAGCCGATGATCTGATCGCTACCTTCACCGAAATTGGGAAAGCAAATGCGTTTGAAACAATCATTGTTTCCTCTGACAAAGATTTAATGCAGCTTGTGGGCGATGATGTTACGATGTTTGATCATTTTAAAAACATCTATATTACGCCCAATGAAGTACAAGAAAAATATGGTGTACCGCCTTCAAAAATGATTGAAATTCAATCGCTTATGGGTGATAGCTCAGATAATGTTCCAGGTGTTCCCAAAATCGGACCCAAAACGGCTGCCGAACTTATTCAACAATTTGGTACACTTGAAAATCTTTTGAATAATCTCGATCAAATTCCCCAAAAAGGCAGACGCGAAAATTTAGAAACCTATCAAGAGCAAGCCCGTATTTCGCATCAATTGGTTACCCTCCGCAAAGATGTACCGATTATCATTAGCCCCGAGGATTTCAAACGTAAAGATCTGCATATCCCGGATTTAGTCCAATTTGTTAAAGACCAGAATTTTAAGACGCTTATTACACGATTTGAAAAACTCGAACCAGCATCAAATAATGACGTCTCTTCTGCGCAAGAAGCACCCGTTAAAGAAACCTATACATGCGTCACAGATCTTGAAACGCTTCAAAAATGGATTGATGCTTGTTACACAAAAGGCATTGTCGCCGTTGACACTGAAACAACAGCACTCAATCCACAACTCGCCCAAATTGCGGGTGTTTCGCTTGCACTCTCTAAAGGCGAAGCTTGTTACATTCCCTTAAGTCATGTGGGTACTTTTGGTCAAATTGAAAAAGATCAAATTAACAAAGACATCGCTTTAAAATTGCTTAAGCCCATGCTTGAAGATACAAGCATCTTAAAAATTGGTCACAATATCAAATATGATGCCCATATTTTTGCGCATTACGGCATTAATGTAAGCCCCATCGACGACACCATGGTTTTGTCCTATATCCTTGAAAACGGACTCCATGGTCATTCATTAGACGAACTTGCTTCCTTATTTTTTAACCATGACATGATTAAATTTAAAGATGTCGTGGGTACTGGCAAAAGCCAGCTTATTTTTACGCAAATTCCTCTTTTAGAGGCAACCGCTTATGCCGCCGAAGATGCTGATTATACGTTTCGCTTACACGAAATTTTAAAGCCACGATTAATCGAAGATCATCTGGTTGCGCTTTACGAAGATATTGAGCGTCCTCTTATCCCCGTCTTAAAAGCGATGGAGAAAAAAGGGATATCGCTAGATCTTAATGCATTGGTTGAAGCAGGGCAAAAATTTTCGATACACGCAAAAGATCTTGAAGAAAAAATATTTGCCTTATCAGGTCAAGAATTTAACATAGGGTCGCCCAAACAATTAGGCGAAATCTTGTTTGATAAATTGAACTTGCCTGCACCTAAAAAAGGCAAAGCTGGCAATTATGAAACCAATTCTGATGTTTTAGAGCCCCTCGCCCAAGAAGGTCATTTGATCGCACAATACGTACTTGCCTGGCGACAATATTCAAAATTGATTTCGACTTATGTCGAAGGTCTTAAGCAAGAAATCAACCCCAAAACAAACCGCGTCCATACATCTTATGGCATGACGATTACATCCACTGGGCGTTTGAATTCATCTAATCCGAATCTACAAAATATTCCAACACGCACAGAAGAAGGCCGTCATATCAGACGCGCTTTTAAAGCAGCCCCTGGACACAAACTTGTTTCTTTTGATTATTCCCAAATTGAGTTACGTTTATTGGCTGAGCTCGCAAATATCGAAGAATTACGTGACGCTTTCAAACACAAACAAGATATCCACAAATTAACAGCCTCTCAAATTTTTCATATCCCATTAGAAGAAATCACATCCGATATAAGACGCAAAGCCAAAGCCATTAATTTTGGCATTATTTATGGCATTAGCGCCTTTGGGCTTGCGAAACAATTAGGCTGCCCCAATAAAGAAGCAGATTCTTACATCAAATCATATTTTGAACGCTACCCGGGCATTCAAGCCTATATGGAGCAAACAAAAGAATTCTGCCGTCAGCATGGATATATCAAAACGCTGATGGGTCGCAAATGCTTTATCCCTGATATTAATGCTAAAAATGGCGCGATTCGCAGTTTTTCAGAACGTGCCGCCATTAACGCGCCCTTACAAGGCAGTAATGCTGATATCGTTAAAATGGCTATGGTTAAAATCCATCATTTTCTGCTGGAGAAATATCCAGCAACATCCATGCTACTGCAAGTTCATGACGAATTAATTTTTGAAATACCCGATAAAGACGTCGAAATTCTTAAGCCCATCATAAAGCATATGATGGAAAATGTCGTGCAATTAGCCGTCCCCCTTATTGTTGATATTGGAATTGGCAATAATTGGGCAGAAGCTGGCGAAAAATAGATCAATATCAATATCTAATCATATTTATGATATTGACAATATTTTTATTTTATATATACTTCTCAAAAGAAAATTTTTTTTATTTAAAATTATAAATTATTTATAAAACATAGTGCTAACACATTATAAGTATTATAAAAATTTTAATCAAAAAGGTGTCCACAATGAATAAATTAGTACTATTACTCGCATTAAATCTATTTGCATTTCAAGCACATGCATTATTATCAGATATCGAAAAAGAAATCCTAACGGATACATTCTTAGAAAATTCATCTACAGAAATAAAAATATCGCTTAAAAAGAAAATACTATCTGGTAAAATTAAAAACATTTCCAAAAAACAAGCAGAATATATTAAAAACAATATAGAAAAATTTTGCTGTACATTAGTTTGGATTACAAAATTAAATCTCAATCAATGCAAAATTCAATCATTGCCAGAAAATATTATTAATCTTACCCAATTGAAAACCTTAGATCTATCCGAAAACAACATTGAAAAATTACCTGATGAAATAGGAAAATTAGAAAATTTAAAAGAACTTAACGTCTCTGAAAATAAGATTTCAAATTTACCTAACTCAATCGGAGAGTTAAAAAAATTAGAAGTGCTAAATATCCTCGGAAACAAGATCAAAACATTACCAGATACAATTGTAAACTTAAAAAAATTATTTTTATTTAATTCCTCTGCAAATAAGATTAGTAACTTCCCAAAAACACTTGGAAGCTTAATAAAATTACAAACACTTGATCTTTCTAACAACAAAATTTTAACTTTGCCAGATATAGCAGAAGGATTCAACGCATTAGAAGATCTTGATCTCTCTTATAATTTGATTGAATTCTTGCCAAGTATAACGGGTGGTTTATCCAAATTAACCAAACTTAATCTCTCTGGTAACAAAATTAAACTCTCACCTGATGTATTAAAAAAATTAACAAATTTACAAGCTCTTGATCTTTCAAACAATAAAATTAAAATCTTACCTGAAGAAATACAAGAATTAAGTGAATTAATAGATTTAGATCTTTCTTACAATAAGATTGTAACTTTACCTGATACAATTGGAGAATTAAGAAGGTTAAAAAATCTTTATCTTATTAGTAATTCAATTGAAGCCCTCCCTTACACAATACGTAAATTAACAAAATTAGAAACGCTTGAACTCAGTAATAACAAAAATCTTCTTTTCCTCCCCTCCTCGTTAAGAAATTTAAAAAATTCTCTGTGTTTACTTAGATTAATAGATACTGGCATTCAAATAAGTTGTGAAGGTGGCGCATTAGGTCAAATACAATTAAAAGAAATTTTTGGAAAGCGCGTTGTTTTTTCTTTGCTAGAAGAAAATAGAGCAGAAATTCCGATTAACCCTATATTAACACAATTGATGAGTAACGATTCTTTTAAATTGTACATTTTGATAGCGCACCTAATATCACACTTTCATTAAATATGTAATAAGAAATATATAGTCGATAGACTTGAGAAGCAGACAAGGAACAACGAACGAAGTGTATCCCTATATACATGAGTGAGGCGTGACGATATATCCTTCCAATGTCTATTGACTATAATAGTTTTCATTAAAATCTTTCCCTTGCCCTTAACCTCATTCCTGTTTACAATTAATAACTGCCTTAGAGTAGAATACTAATAGAAGAAAATAATAAAATGGATAAAAAATGAAATTATTAAAGATATTATCAATCTTTAGCATCTTTTTTAGTTCTTTTTTAACATACACAAATGCTCTTATTATCAACATAGAAAACAATAGCATTGGACCCTTAGATAAACTACAATCTTCAGATTCGGATGAAGATACACTTAATAATATTAAAAAATATTATATTCGTGAAGTTGTTATCAAAATAACAAATCAAAATGATGAAATCGTAGAAAAAGAATTAAATAGTTTTCACGTTAATTGGAAAAATAGATTTTCAAACGCTATACTTAACCCTATAGATAATAAAATGCAGGAAAAAACTTCTACGGAAATTGATATTCCAGAAAACTGGATCATTAAAAAAATCGAATTATAGTGGAATAACTTGAAAACACTACAAAGTTGCCAAAAAGCAATATATTCAAATTTACGGCAATATCTGCAGAAAGTTTTACAATTTAAAAACATAATCGATAGCCTCACCAAGTGACTGAAATTTGTTTATTATTTT
>JAUXUR010000063.1 GCA_030680745.1 Alphaproteobacteria bacterium | reverse complement strand
ACAATGTTTTCTTTTTAGGGAGCATTATTCATGAATTGGTCTGAAAGTGAATATGGTTTGATAGATTTAGGAGATAAACGTTTAAATGGACGCGCAAAAAAATTATTAAAACAGTTTGGGGATACACCTATGGAAAGTATACCTGGAAGTTGTAAAGGTTGGGCTGAGACAAAAGCGGCATACCGATTTTTTGAAAACAAGTTGGTTACTGCAAGAAAAGTTATAAAACCACATAGAATAGAGACACTTAACCGAATAAAAAAACACCCTATCGTTTTATTAATACAAGATACGACAATGCTTAATTATAGCGGTCAAAAAGAACGTCAAGATTTAGGGCCTATTCAACAAGATAATGTGCGAGGAATATTCTTACATCCAACTTTTGCAGTAACACCTGAACGTGAATGCCTAGGAATTGTTGATTATGAACAATGGGCTCGAGAAAAATTCACACACAAAACATCAGAAGAACGTAAAGCGCAACGTTACTCGAAAGCAATAAAAGATAAAGAAAGTTATCGTTGGATAAGAGGGTATAAAAAGGTAAATAAACTTGCTAAAGCGATACCTAGCACCCGCTTTGTCTATGTTGCTGATAGAGAAGGTGACATTTATGATATTTACCATGAAGCACAAGCTATTGATAATCAAGCAAATTGGGTAATTCGAGCAACTTTTGACAGGAGCATTTTAGATGAATTTGATGCCAAAAAACGTAATAAATTAAAGGCTACTGTAAAAGAAAATGCTCCTATTGGAAAAGTCGCTTTCACGATGTCTTCTTTTGGAAATAGAAAAAAACGCGAAATCACTCAAGAAATTTTTACAAAAGAAGTTACATTGCTTCCTCCTCGTGAAAAGGCAAAAGAAGGTTTTATGCCAGTCAAGATAACAACCATTATTGCAACAGAGATTAATCCCCTTCCGGGAGAAAAAGCAATAGAATGGGTATTATTAACAAATGTCCCTGTGTCTAATTTAGAAACCGCTTTACAAGTAATTCAATGGTATTTATGTCGTTGGCAGATAGAGATTTATTTTAAGGTATTAAAAAGTGGATGTACTATTGAAAAATTGCAACTAAGCGATAAAGAACGGTTTGATCCTTGTCTTGCTATGTATCTTATTATTGCTTGGCGGATTCTATTTTTAACTATGCTTGGTAGAGCTCACCCTTCCTTAAATAGTGAGTGTGTATTTGAGACTATAGAATGGCAAACAGCATATATTATGACACATAAAAAACCTCCACCAACTAAGCCTCCAGCTTTGAAAGAGACTTTAAAAATGATTGCTCAATTGGGAGGTTTTCTCGGACGAAAACATGATGGAGATCCAGGACCAATAGTTATGTGGAAGGGATTACGTGCCCTATATGAACATATTAAGGCTCGCGAAATATTTCAAAATACATTTGGTCATACTTATGGGTAATGATATG